>CAIMLU010000015.1 GCA_903842365.1 uncultured bacterium | reverse complement strand
GTTTTCGCGAAGCGAAAACCCCGCTTTCCTATATTTTCTGTTGTTGGTTGTCTGTTTCCCATTCCCAAATGCTATAATACTCCTCGTGAAATACATCGCATTTACTGACGGTTCATCGAGGGGGAATCCAGGGCCTGGTGGCTGGGCGTGTATCGTCGCATCATTAAAAACAGTTGTTGAATACGGTGGCAGGGAAGCCGAGACCACAAACAACAGGATGGAGATGTTTGCCGTTGCGAGTGCGATTCAGTCTATTGAAACGGGTGATGAAATAATCGTCCATACTGATTCGACGTATGTAATGAAGGGTGCCACGTCGTGGATTAAAGGTTGGAAACGAAACGGTTGGAAAACTGCTTCGAAAAAAGATGTGGAGAATCGTGATTTGTGGGAATTGATTGATGGGGCAATGACTGGTAAAAAAGTCTCTTTTGTTTTGGTAAAAGGTCACGCGGGTATTCCTGGTAATGAACGTTGTGATGAAATCGCTACGACATACGCAGATGATCGAGCTATTCACCTCTACAATGGTCTCGCTTCCCAATATACTGTTTCGTTTGATGTGAGTGTTGCGGAAGGTGATAACGTATCGAAATTACCAAAGAAACCAAAGTCGGGAGGATTTTATATTTCGCTCGTAAAAGGTGTTCTCGAAAAACACACGACGTGGGATACGTGCAAGGCACGTGTCTCTGGTGTTTCCGGCGCAAAATTTAAAAAAGTCGCAAGTGATGCCGAGGTGTCAGTCGTTGAAAAAGTATGGAGAGGGTAAGGATTATACGGATTGGTGCCATAGGGGGTGCGGTTGGAATGGTTTCAGGAATACTTATCCATTCTATTGCCCTTGCGATTGCGGTGGCAATCCTCGCGGGTGCTTTCTCATTTTTTATAAAAACAAAGAGTGGAATCATTCCACTCTTTGTTTATTTCTGTATTGGCGGTTTGGTTCTTGGTTCAGTTCGGATGATGTTTCTCCACGTGCCAACTCTTCCTGTATCTTCTTTTAAAGAAGTAAGTGGCTTTATTTCAGAATATCCAGATCTCCGTGGTGATGTGGTTCGGTATACGGTGAGCGCTTCATGTTTTGATGGTACCTGTTTTCCAAAGGCATCACGTATTCTTGTTGAGTCACAAGTGTATCCACTGTATTCATACGGTGACGTCGTGCGTGTTTCTGGTAAGCCGCACATCGTCTCTCGGTCGAGTGATACATACGATGCATATCTGCAATCTCTTGATATCAGTGCTTCGATGCAATTTGCAAAGGTGTACAAAGAAGGTGATGGGAAGGGGAATGTTGTTACCCGAAAACTCTTTGCCTTGAGGGATGTGTTTTCACACACAATAGCTGATGCGCTACCGGAACCAGAGTCCGGGTTGCTCAAAGGAATGCTTCTCGGTGAAAAGCACGCACTTGGAAAAAAACTCGAAGATGATTTCAAGAGAGCAGGGCTATCGCATATTGTTGTTTTGTCGGGGTACAACCTTATGCTCGTGTTTGCACTTTTCTTTAGTTGTTCAAAATTCATAACGCTCCGTTTTGCGCCTGTTCTTTCCTTTGTCGGTGTTGCTCTGTTTGTCGTCTTATCTGGGGGAGAGCCGGCGGCGCTTCGCGCCGCCGGCATGATCGCCCTCATCTCCCTCGCCCTCTTTTTACGTCATTCAAAATCTGCGTCACATTCGCTCGCCCTTACGGTCATCGGCTTTTCACTGTGGGACCCTTTAGTTGCATCAAGTGTTTCATTTATGTTATCAGCTCTTGCAACGTACGGCATGGTCGAATGGGAGCCAATTATCACACCTTTCTTGAACAAGAAATTGCCTTGGCTTGGGCGTATTTCAGATGTTGTGAGCGAGACATTATCGGCACAAATTATCGTCTCACCACTCATTCTTTATATTGCTGGAACTATTTCTCCTTTTTCGATTATGTCGAATATTCTCGTTATTCCACTCATTCCGTGTGCGATGGTTCTAGGTCTTATCGCAAGCCTATTTAGTTTTTTAGTGACACCGCTCTCTTTGGTCTCACTGCCTGCACTTATTGTTTTAAAATACATCGTGTACGTTGCGCACCTTTTTGCACAGCTACCACTCATCCCTATTCCTGTTACCGCTTTTATTGTATGGGCTCTATCTATTTTCTTTGTCTTTTATCCACTGTATCGAAAAAAAGAAACCCCACACGCCTAGGCGTGTGGGGTTTTCCTTTTATCGTATATCGTCGAAATTCTTTTCAATAACACCCCAATTGAGGTTTGTGAAAAAATCTTCGATGTACTGTTTTTTACCGCTTGGTTGATAGTCAGCAACGTACGAATGTTCCCACATATCGAGCGCGAGAATAGGGGAAAGACCAGTCAGGTGTCCAAGGTGTTGCTCACTAACCCATGTCGTGAGGAGTTGTTTTGATACGGTGTCGTAATAGAGTATTGCCCAACCAATTCCACGAGTCATTGCAAGTGCTTTAAAGTGTGCAAGCCATGCATCATACGATCCCCATCTCTCAGTTATTGCATGTGAAAGGGCGCTGTTTAAATTAAACTCTTTTGCCCCACCTTCGAGTGAAGCAAAGTAGTATTCATGGTTTCGCATACCATCGAATTCGAAACCAAAACGACGTTGCAATTCACTAATGATGTATGCGTTCGCATCGTCTTTTGAAAGCTCGGCAACCTTTTCAAGAATAAGATTCGTGTGTTTGACGTATCCTGCGTAGAGTTTCAAATGCTCTTCAATGTTTTTTGAAGAGATACCCTTGAGGTCTGGAATGGTGAATGTTTTTGGTGTGAACATATATGTGTAATAGGTTACCTTCTACTCTAATTAGTATATCATGGTGGTATATGGAAGACGGGACACAAAAGAAAGAGAGAATGATCCGATGGCTTTGTGTTATTGCTGGCATCATTGTTGCTTTTAGCCTTTTTGTTTCTGCACTTTCGAAGCCCGTTTTCAAGGTGTCGTTCCTTGATGTTGGCCAAGGCGATTCGATTCTTATTGAATCACCATCGGGAAACCGTGTGTTAATTGACGGTGGTAAACCAGGGTCAATTTTACAACCACTCGCAAAAGCGTTGCCTCTTTTTGCTCGGGATCTTGATGTGGTTATTGCGACGCATCCAGATAATGATCATGTGGGAGGGCTACCTGAAGTCCTTACTAAATACAAAGTCCATTCATTCATTGAACCAGGATCGACCGGTGAGTCCTCTACATACAGGGAACTCGAGAGATTGGTAAAGGATACATCGATTCCTCGTTTTTTGGCTCGTCGAGGCATGGTTGTTGATATGGGTGATGGTGTGAGGCTCGATGTTCTTTTTCCTGATAGAGACGTCTCATTGGTTGAATCGAATACTTCCTCGGTTATTCTTCGTGCATCGTACGGCTCTACAACAGTGATGCTTACTGGCGATTCGCCTCAGGTTATTGAACGAGATGTGGTGCGTGTGTACGGTAATAGTCTTTCAAGTACTGTGTTGAAATTGGGACACCATGGATCACGAACATCGTCGGATGAATTGTTTGTTCGTGCTGTTAATCCTCAATATGCAGTTGTTTCAGCGGGGGCAGGAAATTCCTACGGTCATCCACACAAGGAGGTTATTGATCTCATTTCCAGGCTTGGTATTTCGGTGCTCGAGACAAGCAAAGAGGGGATAATCCAATGTAATTCTGATGGCGGTTCTTTTGTTTGTGACTAGGAACACTACCTTGTTACTATACGTGTGGCCATTGTGAGAATGGTGCAAACAAAATAAAAAGGCGGACAGGTTACTGTCCGCCCAGAAATCTAAGTGCTCGTAGTGCGAATCACCTCAATTGAATGTTTGGCCACCAGCACCGTGTCTTCATCTATGTAATGAATATGCCCCTGCACTCTTTGTTTTTCCTCGAGGATTGGTTTCAAGAACAAAACATCACCGCCTTGCATTCTGCTATAGGGAAGTGCGCTTACCTTGAACCACGTCGGATTTTGCATTTCATTCGTGCTCTCGGGTTCCCCTCGAAATGAAGTACACTTGAAGACGTACGTAGACCACCATGCACAATTATTTGGTCCCAAATAAAATGTTATATACCCAACCATACTTGTCTTTGCGTGGTCGATTATAACCCCTTTATTAAAACCATTCCTTCCACCTGATTTATCTTGTGTTCCACGTAAAGCACAGTTAAACAATGCCTCTTTTTCTTCCTGCCTACTGCCATAGAAATTGAGGCGACCTCTACCCACTTCTCTAATCTTTTCCGCGAGGCAGACGTGTTCCGCACCGTCTACCATGCGGGAGAGTATGACAAGGGATACTTTTTTCATATGTTCTGCACCCAACTGTACGCTTTTACTTTTTTTCGTCAAACAAAAAACCACCTCCGGGTGGTTTTTTGTTCTGAATTAGAGGAGACCTGCTTTCTTTAACGTTGCATATGCTCCGTTCTTGTTGATTGTCTTCAAGCCACGAGTACTCAAAGTAAGGCGGATGCTCTTGTTGAGTTCCGGAACAAAGATGGTCTTGGTTTGGAAGTTAGGGTAACGACGAACTTTACCAGTAGGGTTGTACTGGGTCGCACGTGTGCGGTTTGAGTAACCTCCTCCCATGAGGGATGTTTTTTTGGTGATAGGACAGACTTTTGCCATATGTTTGATCTAAAAAGTTTTCAAAACGCGTGTTCGAGTAATCCCAAACAGTAGTTAGTGAATACGCAGTATGCTACCATATAAAAACAATTCCGCAAGATATGGATACAACAACAACAATATTTTCGCTTCTTGTTATGCTTTTCTCAGTCGTACTCCATGAAGTGGCACATGGATATGCTGCGCTCTTTTTGGGCGACAGGACTGCTGAATATCAAGGTCGACTCACATTAAATCCTATAAAGCACATGGATTTGGTGGGGTCAGTTATTGTTCCTCTTCTTTCTTTTACGCTTGGTGGTTATGCGTTTGGTTGGGCAAAGCCTGTTCCATTTAATCCACATAATTTACGTAACAAGCGTTGGGGCGAACTTATTGTTGCGGCAGCTGGACCTCTAATGAACATTGTGGTTGCAGTTTTATTTGGACTTTCAATTCGTTTTATGCCATCGCTTTTTGGAGGTGCTGGTCTTGAGATTGTCTCAATAGCTATCATTATCAACCTTACGTTGGCGCTTTTTAATTTGATGCCAGTACCGCCGCTCGATGGTTCAAAAATTTTCTGGGCATTTCTACCGGCACGTGCAATGCGTGCGCGACGCACTATAGAGAACCTCGGTATTATTCCCGTGCTCATCTTTGTGATGATTCTCTGGAGCCTCGTTGGTTCTGTTATTCCATACCTATTTACTGTCTTGACCGGCGTTCGATTCTAGCTGGGCGAACCTGTCCAATTCGCTTGATCGTCTTGTAGACACTGTATCTTCTGTCTTCAAATATGGTTTCGGTCGATCCAACCCGCTCTTCAAGGAGTGGTTTGTATTTAAGAAATTTATTTGCAACAGTATACACTTCACCGCCTCGAGCGAGGTAGTTGTTCGCATTTCGGGTAAACTTTTCTATAAATGAATAGTCGGTTGCAATGCCAGTATGGAATGGGGGATTCACAATGATGAGGTCGTACTCTTTTTTGGGAATAGTCTCAAATGTGTCAGAAAGAAACACATCACCCACGAGGTTATTTTGTCTGAGTGTTTCTGTGGCCGAGAGAGTCGCGTAGATGCTTGCGTCTGCAAAATCAACATTCGCTTCAGGGTTTTTTGATTTATAGAGTGCGCCGATAACACCAGAACCACAAGCCATATCAAGAACATTTTTTCCATCGTACGGAATATGAGAAAGGAGAAGCTTTGTTCCATCGTCGAGTGCCCCATGGTTAAAGACGCCAGGGAGTGCCGCGGTTTTTACTGTTACACCGTCAACGGTGATCGGTGTCTCTGTGAATGCTTTTTTCGTATCCACTTTATTGTGCTCAACCGAAACGGTTCCTTTATAGAGGGCGCTGTGATTACCAACTATTTTTTCATCAACAACCCCAACGTAGCGTTCATATGCATATTTTGCTGATTCAATACCAGCCGCTTTTTCACCAACCAAGATAAAAGGTGTGCCTTGCTCTACCCATCGCGCTGCCATTTCAAGGGTTGAATTTATGAGTGCTTTTGATTTTGGGATGAAGACAATGATACTTGAGGCTTTTTCTGTTGCTTTAGTTGAAAGCGGGTCAAGGAGGTTTATGGAAACACCCGCACGTTTTGCTTCAGCAACTTCAACAACGCTGTCGGTTACAAATTGTGCTTTCGAAAGAGTCTGAGCGATATCTATAATTGCATCAGCGGGCGCGCCAAGTACGATTGGGGTAGGGAGGTCGAGCGTTTCTACGTGTTTTAAAAAGAGAGATACGGCCAAATGTTCTTTGTGTTCCTTTTTCATTGCCATCATCCTATGTCGAAAGGCTATCGTTGTCGATGGTTGTATTTATAGTAACTACTACCTCTCTTTAAAAAGTGTCGGTTTAATCTCTTGTTGAAAACGTAATTTACTTTTTTCTCCCGAGAGGGCAGTATGTGCTCCTGTATGAGTACCTTACAAGCAAGTAATCGAATCATTCCAACTAAACGGTTTGCCAATGGTCGAGTTGTTCCTCTTGGAGGAACTAACTTTAATCTTGGTGGCCATTCATTCAAAGTACCGTGTTCCCAACATGAATATGTATCGATGACGGGATTCAGTATCATCAAGTGTGATATGGAATCAGTCCAGATCTATCCTTCTATGGGGGCACGAGAAGTACTTGCTCAAATTGTTGAAGAAGGGTACGTTTCCGGCGTCAAAGACCCTACGTATCTTATTCCTGATGATGGGCGCGCCTCAGTTTGCATCGCGTTTCCTCATCTTTGTAAATTGCTTAATGCTCGAAATAATTTCTTGCGACAGTCACCTGATGAAGGGGTAAGGTTCCGTCTTACAAAGAGGAATGGATCTGACCCGCATGAGTTCGTTGTCCGTCGCATGACAGAGAGAAATTTGTGGAATATTGGCCTTACGTATAAGGATCTTTGTGATAATTCTGTTGTTACATCACGCCTTGTTTTGGCGGCGTGAGACATAATAATCTGGCCCGCACCGTAAACGGTGCGGGCTTTTTAAAACCCCAAAAACTTGCAAAACAATAAAATGTGTGGTATTTTACGACCTATAACAAAGTACATTAAACAAACAAAACAAAAGGATTTCTTTTGATTTCAGACACAGACAGGGAAGCCCGTATTGCGTTCTATACAGGACTCTTTGGGGCAGATTGGGTAGCAGGGATTAAGGATAAGAGACCCAGGCTCTGGTCCATTGAATCATATGAAGAAAAGATCCAAGGCCTCACGGCGCGTGGGTTTGCTAATCCACACAAAATGATCACGTCATTGCCTTCAGTCCTCGGCC
>CAIMLU010000014.1 GCA_903842365.1 uncultured bacterium | reverse complement strand
TTTCGCCGGGTAGGGTTGGTACTATTTACTCAAAGGGACTGTATAGACAGTACCTGTAGAGTTCGAGGGCCGTTGCGCGTAGCGCGACGGCCCTCTTTTTCTTATTTTTTCTTTTTCTGTTTTCCTGCTGCGTGAGTTCCTGCAACCCATCCTGTCGACCAGCATATTTGTAGACTGTATCCACCCGATGGTCTCTCAATGTCAATCATATCACCCACAAGGAAGAGGTTTTTGTTAATACGAGACCTCATTGTTTTGAAATCAATTTCTTTTGGATCAACACCTCCTGATGCAACAATGGCATCTTCAGCTGATAGGAACCCTGTCGGTGTCATTTTAAGGTTTTTAATTGTCTGGCCAATACGAAGGCGTTCTTCACGTGACACTGTTGTTAATTCCTTATCGGGGTTTACACGTGACCTGCGAAGAAGGGGAATAACAAGTGCTGGTGGTATAACGTCTTTGATTGCATTCTTGATTTTCTTGGTGTGATTTTCGGCAAAAATATCCTGAAGTTTTTGATCAAGCTGTGCGTAATCAAGGTCGGGGACAATGTCGAGGAGTAGTTTTACGTCCCTTTTGTCCGCCATTGTTTCGCGAATGAGTCGTGAGAAGTTAAGAACGAGTGGGCCGCTTACTCCAAAGTATGTAAACACCATGCGACCAATACGGCTCTCGATTTTTTTATCATCAGCATAGAGGGTTATCTTTACGTTCTGTGGTGATATGCCATTTAATTCTTTGACCCATTCTTCCTTGATTTGAACGGGGACAAGCGCACTGTCTGGTTCATGAATAGTGTGTCCAACACGAGAAAGCCACTTCCAACCATCACCAGTTGACCCAGTTCCTGGGTGTGATGCACCGCCAGTTGCAATGATGTAGGACTTTGCTTCGATGGTTCCTTCGTTTGTATTGAACCCAACAATTTCACCATCTCTCACGTGTATACCGGCACCAGATAATTCATATTCAACTTCAACCTTACCTTCTTTTATATAGTTCAAAAGCGCAGTGAGTACTGATGATGCCATATCGGTACTAGGGAAGACACGGCCTTCATTCTCAACTTTGGTTTCAAGGCCATATTTTTTAAAGAGGCTTAGGCTATCTTGTATCCCGTGCTGTGAAAAGGTTGAAAAGAGAAATTTGCCACCATCTCCAAGTTTTTCAAGAAATTGTCGATCAGTACCTGATACATTTGTCAGGTTGCAACGACCACCACCGGTAAGGAGGAGTTTTCTGCCGAGGCTTTCATTCTTCTCAACAATAAGCACTTTAGCGCCTAATTCAGCCGCACGGGCAGCCGCAATAAGCCCAGAGGCACCACCGCCCACCACAAGTACGTCGTATTTAGTTTGTGTCGTCTTTCGTTTCATTTGAGTTCAGTATACACAGGTAAGCTTTTTTTGCATTCGCACATGTTTTTTTGTGGTGGTACAATGGGTGTATGATTAATGAACGCCCTCACATCCACGCACATTCAAAACATCACCATATGAAGCGACATCTTGTGCTGCGTAGTTTTATTTTTGGTCTAGTTGGTGTTGGTTTAGCACTCGGACTTCTTGCGCTTGTGGGTAGGCTTAATTTTGGCACTGAAACACCAGTTGACTCTCTTGAACATCTTGGCCCAAAAGGAGACTTGTCTGCATTTATACCAAAACCTATTTTACCTGGTACGAACTGGATGATGGTTTCTCTTGCAAAGAACGGCAAGGTTGAAGATGTTTCGAAAAAAGACTTCAGGCTTTCCTTTGAACAAAATAGCAAAGCTCTTTCTTTTAAAGTGTGCAATTCGGGTGCAGCCACCTTTAGTGAGAACGGCCCTTCGTTTGTTGTGGTGAAACCGATTACCGCAACTCGCATGATGTGTCCAGATTCAATCATGAATACTGAAAAGGCTCTCGTTGCATCCCTTGAGTCTGGTGTTATATACACAATAGAACACTCGAATCTTGTTCTTAAATCAAGTGGGACACTCTATACATTTACCTTTTCTCCAAATAAATAGAGTTTGATGTTTGATTACGTTCTGCACATACTTGGTAGTTTTGATATAAGGGTTCTTGATTATGTATCAAGCACCCTTATTCAATTTGTTCCTTTTTTTAAAGTTGTAACAATGATGTCTGGTGGTGTTGGTGCCATTGTCTGGATTGTTGTTGGTTCTGCCTTGCTTTGGTTCTTTGTTTCAGCAGAACGTGTTTGGTTGTATGGATCGGTTATTGTTGCTGCTGGATCTTTTTCGTATTTCTTTAAATACGTATTTGGCCGATTGAGGCCTCTTGGGCAACTTGTATATGAGTCATCTTTTTCACTTCCATCAGGTCATGCAACCGCATCTGCCGCAATAGCAATGAGTGTTATATTGTGGGCAGTGTATGATGTGCGACTCTCACGATGGGTGCGATATGCGGTAATTATTACAGCTATTTTTTTCGCATTACTTGTCGGTATTTCTCGTCTCGTGCTCCGTGTTCACTATCCAACTGATGTGTTGGCGGGATGGTGCCTTGGCGTATTGTGCGCCTTTTCAGGTGAAAGGGTGATATCTTTCTTGAACAAAAGGAAACAAGGAGTACTCTAGAGAAAGGCGAGGGGTATTTTGTGGGTTTGATTTGATTGGTTTAATACATTTTTTTATGAAAAAAGACCAACGACTCGATGACCGTACGGACGATGAACTTGTGCGCTTGGCACAAAAGTATCACGATGCATTTCAGGCGCTTTACGAACGATATCACAATCGTATTTACAACTATTTCTGGTATCGAACACGTCATAACGCTGACTTGTCGGAAGATTTAACACAAGACGTGTTTATGAAAGCGTTTCAACATATAGATTCTTATGAATCACGAGGGTTTTCATATTTAACCTATCTTCTTCGGATTGCACACAATCGGCTTATTAATTCGTGGCGTGATGGTGAAGATGAGCGTATTGATGAAGATGTTGAAGAGATGCCTGATCCCGAAGATGCGTTGGAGCACATTGAGAACGCTGAGGAATTGGCTGGTCTCTGGCACGAGGTGCAAAAATTACCACTTAAAGAACGCGACCTCATACTTCTCAAGTATCGAAAGGACAAATCAATGGAAGAGATTGCACATATTACAGGCCAATCAGTTGGCGCAGTAAAGGTTGCATTATCACGGGCGCGTAAGAAGTTGGCAAAAATATTTAATGCAGATGGTATTGCAAAACTTGAGAATGTAAAAACGTCGACAAAGTTCATTGAACTTGCTCGTAGGATCGTTGGTGAACTAGATAACAAAAAAGAAAAAAGTGGAAGGCCTCATTAATGTAACCTTGAGTGACTCATTACGTTAGAGTATGCAGAGGATGGTAGCGACGCAGTCGGTCGCCTCGTGAAAGTACACTGTTCGAACTATGAATGTCCCTTCGTCCTGTAGGAACGCTCATGAGTCGAATGAATCGTGTTGTCTTCATGTTGAAGTACCTTTCCTCACACAAATCTATAGAATGGTATGATTACATACTCCATAACTTGAGAGTATATACAAGGACCAGGTGTCCTGATGCTCGGGTGACATCGCGGGGACGGTGCATGTCCGGGAATAAAAGTAGTTGTTATGATACAAAGGCCACCTTGAAACGAAGAGACAGGTGGCCTTTGTATTTTGCTACGTGGTTGGATGTATTTATGAATATGGAATAAGATTTCAATAGTGGTCTTACAAACCGTTACACGTTTTATTACAGGAAATACAATGAAGACAACATATTTAATGTGCTCAGATAATATCATTTCAATGCTTGATCAACAGGCGAGTATTGATCAACGTAACATTTTGTCTCGGTATTTTAAAACAGGGAAAGGTGAATATGGTGAAGGCGATGTTTTTATTGGTGTAACAGTTCCTCACATGCGTGCTATTGCACGATCTGTTGCATCAAATACTTCTTTACCGTGTATCAAGACGCTTCTCAAAAGTCGAATTCATGAACATCGTTTTACAGGGTTTTTAATACTCGGCGCGTTGTTTAAAAAAGCTTCAACGGATAAAGATCGATTAGTATTATATAATTTGTATATTAGACATCGAGACGCTGCAAATAATTGGGATCTGGTAGATTGCACTGCACCTGTTGTCATAGGGGGATGGCTTCTAAATCACGATCGATCAGTACTGTATGAATTAGCAGAGTCAACACGTATATGGGATCGAAGAATTGCGATCGTCTCGACAAGTGTCTTTATTCGAAATGGTGAGTTTGCTGATACGTTACGAATTGCACGTATGCTTTTAAATGATACACATGATTTAATACATAAGGCAGTTGGGTGGATGCTTCGCGAAGTTGGCAAGAAAAGTATGCAGGAACTCGAATCATTCCTTGCATTACATTATAAAATAATGCCTCGGACGATGCTTCGCTATGCCATAGAGCGCATGAAACCAGTGAGGCGAAAAGAGTACCTTTTAGGGTTAGTGTGAATGGGCGAGTTGAAACATAACACTCTCTCGTATAGAATCGGCCCAAGCCTATATAATTTATATTTATGAACTGGAAACCCCTTTTTTCTGTAAAGATCATTGTCTATGTAATCCTCGGTTTTATTGTTGGTATCGTTTTGGGCGTTATTGTTTGGGCTCCCACTGATGTGTCGGAAAAAGATAGCCTAAATGCAGGGCTTACTGTTGTTCCTGATGAAAATAATAGTGGGTTAGATGATGCTGTTGAATCAATTGATCAAACAGCAGCTATAACCGTACTTGTGCCATACGCCCGGATTGCAACGTCGTCATGGGTAGCAATTAGGGAAAGTAACGGAGAGTTGCTGGGCCGTATATTAGGTGCACGTAAAATAGATGCTGGTGTTCATGAGGATGTTGTCGTCGAGCTTTTGCGAGCCACGAGCCCACATACAATGTATGCGGTTGTCTTGTATACTGATAATGGAGATGGTGTCTTTGACCACCGTCTAGATACTCTTATTGAGCGTGATGGATCACCAGTGTCAGCAGCGTTTATTACTGAATAGTTTTTTTTGTTCCAATGTATAATAAGCAAGTTTATTCATTAAAATAATCCCATTTATGTATTTAGGAGATGTTCAATACGGTGCAGTGTGCATTGCTTCAATCATCGCTTCAGCGATATCGTTTTTGTGGTACTCACCGTATGTTTTTAATGTAAAGGAAACAAGTATAACACTTGTTTCGGGGCTCATTCGTTTTATCTTGATTGTGTTATTTACGCTCACTATTTCAACTCTTCTTAATTCACTGTTGATATTGGATATAACAAACCTTATACAATTTGTAATCTGGATTTCGGTTGGTGTGTCTTCTGTATTTATTATTCCATGTGTCGCAAAGTCGGGGCGGATAAATACTATTTCAAATAGTTTTATTGAAGTTGGTCACAGTATTGTAATCACCCTGATCGTTTCAACTGTACTCTTTTTATTTCAATAACAACTTTCTTGTAATAGGCGCAAGAAATGGTTCTTTGTGTTAAAATGGGGTCACGTACAAAGCCTTACGGTACGTTATTTTCCTTCTATGCATAAAGTACAAATATATTTTTTCACAGCGCTTTTTATTGTGGTTCTCATTCTAACAGGTGTTCTTTTTTGGCCTTTCATGGCACCAGTGGCGCTTGCTTTTATGGCTGCGGTTATTCTTAAGCCTGTTCACAGGTATTTCCTCAGGATTACAAAAAAACGCGAGGCACTTGCGGCAATTCTTACAATACTTACGACTATTGTCGTTATTATTTGCCCACTTTTTTTCTTGGGTATGGGATTGCTCAAGGAATCATATGCGTTTTATTCAAACATACAGGAGCGTGGTTTGGGGGGATTAGACATTGCAATCGATAACATCCTTATTCCTATCAAAAAGATATATCCAGCTCTTAATGTTAACCTCGAAGAATACGCACAGATGATGGCTGGATGGGTGATTTCAAATCTCGGTAATTTATTTAGTTTCACAGCAAGTACTATCTTCGGCTTCTTCCTTAGTTTAATGACCCTTTACTATCTTTTAAAGGATGGCCAGTCTTTTCGTGCGATAGCAAAAAAAATATCACCACTTGCGGATAAGTATGACGAACAGATTATTCACATGCTTGAAAATGCGGTTAATTCAATCGTGAGAGGCTCTCTCTTTATTGCCCTAATACAAGGGGTGTTTGTTGGTACTGGATTCCTATTTTTTGGTATTGATAATGGTATTTTATGGGGAACTATTGCGTCTGTTGCCGCACTCGTTCCAACTCTTGGAACCGCAATTATTCTTGTTCCAGCGATTATATATTTATTAATCACTGGTTCGACTGGAGCTGCTATCGGCCTCACCATTTGGGGGGTCGTTGCTGTTGGCATGATAGACAATATTCTTTTACCACTTTTATTACGCCGTGGATTCAAAGCACACCCACTTCCACTCCTTTTGTCTGTTCTTGGTGGTGTGTCACTTCTTGGTCCTGTAGGTATTTTTCTTGGTCCGCTTGTAATAGCGCTCCTTATTGCCTTGATTGATATTTATACAGTAATAGGAAAAAATGAAGCACAATAGTATGACAATACACAATCTTATTTCTTCGAAGACAGATTCAGCTCTTCTCATTATTCGTTCCACAGTCGGTTTATCTTTCTTGATACACGGTATGCTCAAGGTGCTTCATTTTCAGAACGCTACCGATTTCTTTGGTGGCCTTGGACTTTCTTCATGGTGGTTACTCCTTGTGCTCAGTATTGAAATAGTTGGTGGTATTTTGTTTCTTGCTGGACTCTTTGTTGAGTGGGTTGGTATTGCCTTTGCAATTATCATGATTGTTGCAACAATGTTAGCAAGTATTATCCATGGTATTTCAGGTGGCCTTGAAATTAACCTTATCCTTCTTTTTTCTGCAATTGCTATTTCATTGAGTGGTCCAGGTGTGTATACAATAGGTTATTTTTTTGGAAGAAAGATTGTTTTAGAGTAGAATGAGATTAAGTATCTGAGAATATATTAGAATTGCATGACTACAAATCACACAACTAAACATGGAGCTCACCCTGCTCAGGTCCATAAGAAGAGATGGATAGAGGATAGGCCAACGCGGATTGCGTTTATTTCAGGTTTCTTTAGTACTCTTATTACGTTGCTCAACGCTTTTCTTAAAAAATAAAACCGCCTTACTGGCGGTTTTATTTTGATAAGCGAGGGGTGTGTGTGGGTGAGAATTGTTTACCTACAACATCTGGGTACCTAAGCGTGAGTTTATGGTGTGAGTCCGGGGTGGTTTTTATTCCCTGCGAAGCGGTGCTCGTTTAATGATGTCGAGGATTTCATCATCATTATCTGTAATGGTGTAGGCACTCATTTCTTCAAGGTTGATTGTTTTTACCCTTTCAACAGCTTGTTTACGTATGACGGCGTCAAAATCATTCCAGAAGTCAGATCCAACAAGGATGATTGGAACTCGTGGAATTTTTTTTGTCTGAACAAGCGTAATGATCTCAAATAATTCATCAAACGTCCCAAACCCACCAGGAAATGCTATATACGCTTCAGCTGAAAAGAAGAGTGAAACTTTTCGAGTAAAGAAATAGTAAAAATTAACAAACGCCGTGAGGTATACGTTTGGGTGTTGTTCGCGAGGTAGTTTAATATTTATACCAATTGATGTACCTTTTGCTTCAAAGGCGCCACGGTTTGCAGCTTCCATAATCCCCGGTCCACCACCAGTTATGACGGTGTATTTAAGTTCTGTTGAGATGCGTTGAGCGAGCCTTCGTGCTTTTGCGTAATAAGGATTGTCTTCTGGTATACGTGCTGATCCAAGAATGGTGACTGATTTTGGATAGTTTTCCATAAATTCAAACGCCCTTTTTATCTCATGGGATATGATGTGGGTTCTACGAATCGCGGCGTCTTCCATTTCACCATAGGTGAGTGGTGCATCCGGTGATGGTCGGTCATCAGGTGAGTGAGAGAATAATTTCTGTATTATTTTTTTCATATGCGTACCATTGTAAACGTGAATCCTGGCGTAATCAATCCGATGCGGTACAATGTGCAATGACATCAACTATTGATGTATCAAATTATTTATGAAAAAACTTTCAATAAAAGAGTGGATTAGTGTTGTTACAACCATTACGGTTGTTGGTGTTATTGGCTATTCTACATTGTTTACGTTAAACAATGGCACTGGAAAACCAGCATCATTACAACCTGAAACTCAACAACAAAATATGCAATTAGAGAATATTTCTACAACAAAAGGGCTTGAGGTTTATGATGTTAAGGTAGGGGATGGTGCTGAGGCAGTCTCAGGAAAAATTGTTTCCGTACATTACACGGGTATTCTTACTGATGGTAAAAAATTCGATAGTTCAGTTGATCGCGGTCAACCATTCCAGTTTCCATTGGGTGCTGGCCAAGTTATTCGTGGTTGGGATCTCGGTGTTGCAGGTATGAAGGTTGGTGGTGTTCGTAGGTTGGTTATTGCTCCGGAACTTGGTTACGGTGCTAATGCTGTTGGTAATGGTCTTATTCCAGCAAATTCAACACTCATTTTTGAAGTTCAACTCCTCGGTGTTCAGGGTTAAATAGTACACGGTAAATAAAACCACTCCTCATTATAGAGGTGTGGTTTTATTTTATTTGAGTGAAGTGGTATGCTCGGGCCTATGAAACCTATCTCGTTTGACATAGAAACAAAACTTTCTGGAACGCTTGGGCGCGCAGGTGTTATACACACCTTACATGGTGATATTCATACACCCGCCTTTGTTTTGGTGGGTACCAAAGCAACCGTTCGTGGTGTGCCTGGAGACAAATTGGAAGAAGTCGCCCCAGAACTTATTATTGCAAATACGTATCATTTATTTAATGAACCGGGTCAGGAGGTTGTACGTGATGCGGGAGGGCTTCACAAGTTTATGAATTGGAAAGGTCCACTCATGACTGATTCTGGTGGTTTTCAAGTCTTTTCCCTTGGTGCTGCATATGGTAAAGGGATTAGTAAAATTATAAAACCTCAAGAAGAAAATTTACTTCAGTCACGTTTTGCTGACGCAGAAATTCCTAAAATTGTTTCAATAGAATCCGATGGCGCTGCTTTTAAATCACCACGTGATGGCACGGTCCATTTTTTCACACCAGAGCGATCGATTGGTATACAGCATGATCTTGGCGCTGATATCATTTTTGTATTTGATGAGTGTACATCGCCTATGGAGACCGAACATTACCAGCGTGAGGCGCTTGATAGAACACATCGTTGGGCACAAAGATGCCTTGCATTTCATGAAGGCGTTAAGGAAAAATCAGAAGCGCAGGGATTGTATGGGATAGTCCAGGGTGGACGATTGGAACACCTCCGTCGTGAAAGTGCGCGAACGCTTGCTGCTATGAGTGAAAATGGTCGTGAATTCGATGGTTTTGGTATTGGTGGTTCATTTGAAAAGACTGATATTGCAACTGCTGCTCGTTGGACAAATGAAGAATTACCAGAAGGAAAGCCAAAGCATTTACTTGGAATTGGAGAACCTGAAGATTTATTTGCGGCAGTTGAAGCTGGTTGTGATACGTTTGATTGTGTCTCCCCAACACGACTTGGGCGTCATGGAACTGTTTATACAAAACAAGGAAAAGTTCACCTTGGTAATGCGCCGTATGTTCGTGATTTCACACCAATCGATTCAATGTGTCGTTGTTACACTTGTAAACACTTTACTCGTGCGTATGTATCGCACCTTCTTCGTTCAAAAGAAATGCTTGGTGGAACGCTTGCTTCGATTCATAATATTCACTTTTTAGTTGAATTGGGGAAAAACATGCGAAAAGCGATCATTGATGGAACGTGGAATTCATTCAAAGAATCTTTTTTGAGTGTGTATACTGCAGAGAAAATATAATTTAGAGTGTTGTTGTTTTATTCTACAAACATGGTACTATATTAAACGTAATGAAAAATTACTGCGCCACATTCATCGTCACCAAGCGCCTCTCTTATATTCGAGAGCTTGTTTGCGATTTTGTTCAGTAATTCTCTTCTCTCAGAAAGAATCTAACGAAACCGAAGGCAAGCTCTCGAATGAATCGAAAGCTTGTTTTCTTTTTTAAAGAAAAAGAGTTCTTTGTTAACCCCAAATACCCAAAAGGAGAAACAGACTATGAAGGATACGATGCATTATCCTTTTCCCGTCTTTATCACGAATAGAGCCAGGGGAGAGAACACTACGGCGCCAAAACATGCTCAAAAGCATGGTGCGGAAGCCTTTGCGTTGGTTGGTCAGGATCCTATTACTGGAGATAATTTGTTTGAGACGGTCTACTACAGCACCACGTTGCGGCAGTACGCATCTTTTCAACAGATTGCACGGGAATGTGTCCTTGTTTGATTCGGGGTGTTGAAATAACACTCCAACCCCTCGTTTATTCGAGGGTTTTATACGGAAATTATTTAATATGATTTTCGTGTGAAGCCCTATGAATATTCATTGGGATTCAAAAAAAACAGACAACCTTAAACACAAATACAGGATTACCATGTCTTCTGTTACTACTGTGTATGTTCAAAAGACTCGTTCGGATACTATTTTTACAGGGCCATGTGTTCATGGTCGTGTTGGTTGGGTAGAGTTAGAGAGTGGAAAAGATCGTGAAGAGTACATTTGGGATCGTGAGTGTGGATTTGTTCCCCGTACACATTTCTTTGAAATCAAACGTAGTCGTGCGATCGAGAATGAGCGCAAACACGCAAATATCCCTTTTGGCGAAATTCATCGTGCAAAGAGGCGTATTGATGGTGTGTATGGTGCGATGGCTTGTCGCCGCGAATCCGATCGTCTTTTACGTGAGTATCTTATACCTGGAGAAAAGTTTTAATCCTGCATTTTGAGGGTTATATAGACCTGTTACCACAAACGGTGGGACAGGTCTTTTTAATTATTGTTTCTCGCGGTATAGTCCAAGTACGTATGTCTACAAAAGGATTTGAACTCAACAGAAAAATGTCTCCAGCAGGCGATCAACCAAAAGCAATTGCCGCTTTAGATGAGGGTTTGAAGAAAAATGAACGATATCAAACGCTCTTCGGTGTAACTGGTTCTGGAAAGACATTTACTATGGCAAATGTTATTGCGCATGCAGGCAAGCCAACACTTGTCATTGCTCACAATAAAACACTTGCAGCTCAACTTGCGCAAGAATATAAAGAATTTTTTCCAAACAACGCCGTACATTATTTCGTCTCGTATTACGATTACTATCAGCCCGAGGCGTATATGCCGGTTACTGATACGTATATTGAAAAGGAGGCCATGATTAACGAAGAAATCGAACGCCTTCGTCACGCGACTACACAGGCACTTCTTACTCGTAAAGACGTTATTATTGTTGCATCAGTATCGTGTATTTACGGTTTAGGTAGTCCTGAAGAATACAAACGTGTGAATATGCGTATTGAAAAAGGGATGAAGATGGGCAGGCACGAACTCATGGAACGATTAGTCGATATTCATTTTACCCGTACAAATGCTGATTTAGGTGCGGGTACATTTCGTGCTGTTGGGTCAAGTGTCGAAATAATGCCTACGAGCGATCGAGTTATTTATCGTATTATTCTTGGTGCGGATTCAATCGAGTCAATTGATATTATAGATCCAACGACTCGCGTCATCCGTGAATCAACCAACTCCTTTTTTCTTTTTCCTGCAAAGCATTTCATTACTGATCCGGAACAAGCAAAACGTGCCGTTGAGACCATAAAAGCAGAACTTGCTGATAGACTTGAGGCGCTTAAGGCTCAGGGTAAAAACCTTGAAGCAGAACGTCTAAAGCGTAGGGTAAGTTATGACCTCGCTCTTATCCGCGAGGTTGGTTATTGCAGTGGTATTGAAAACTATTCACGACACTTTTCAGGTAAAAGTGCTGGTGAAGCTCCCGATACACTTCTTTCATATTTTCCCAAAAAAGCAGATGGCACCGCTGATTTTTTAACGGTCATTGATGAATCGCATGTCACGGTTTCCCAGATAGGTGGAATGTTTGGTGGTGATCAATCACGCAAAAAAACGCTCGTTGAACACGGGTTTAGGTTGCCATCAGCGCAAGATAATCGACCTCTTACGTTCAAGGAATTTGAATCAAAAGTTGGTCAGGTTATTTTTACGTCAGCAACTCCCGGTGTCTTTGAAAAGGAACATAGTTCGCGCGTTGCCGAGCAAGTTATTCGTCCAACAGGTCTTGTTGATCCCGAGATTATTGTTCGCCCTATTGTGAATGTTGGTGATTTTAAAGGGCAAATACTTGATTCAATTGCTGAGGCCGAAGCAACCATAAAGAAAGGGTTCCGTGTGATCATGACGACCCTTACAAAAAAGATGGCCGAAGACCTCACCGAATTTTTTAAAGAGCGTCATATTAAGGCCGAATATCTCCACAGTGATATTAAAACGATTGAGCGTATTGAAATCCTTACTAACCTTCGAAAAGGTGTGTTTGATGTTCTTGTTGGCGTAAACCTCTTGCGTGAAGGTTTGGATTTACCTGAGGTGGCACTCATTGCCATTCTTGATGCAGATAAAGAGGGGTTTCTGCGCTCTGAAACATCGCTTATTCAAACAATCGGTCGCGCTGCGCGAAATGTCGAAGGGCGGGTCATTATGTATGCGGATAAAATGACGGGTTCAATGGAGCGAGCAATAAAGGAAACGAATCGACGTCGTGCTATTCAAGTTGCATACAACAAAGAACATAACATTACTCCCAAAACAATCATCAAGAAGATCTCAGATATCACTGAATCAATTGTTCGTGATCATGATGCTGCGGTTAATGCTCAGGTAAAAATTGATGAAGTAATGTTTAACGAAGACCCAGAAAAACTCATTAAACAAAAAGAGGGGGAGATGAGCGAGGCTGCAAAGAATCTTGATTTTGAAACCGCGGCGCTTATTCGTGATGAGGTTATCAAGCTCCGTGAGCGATTGGAAAAGATGATAAAGATAAAAAAGAAGGCTGATAAAAAACCAAAACCAAAGGCGCCGAGAAAGAGGTAAAGAGAAAAAAAAGTGGGGAAGGCTACGATTCTTCAGTTCGGCTTGGTTGAAGCCGATGAGGGT
>CAIMLU010000013.1 GCA_903842365.1 uncultured bacterium | reverse complement strand
TTGATCAGGTTAACGATTGATATCTCACCATCCAATACGGGTTTGATCCATCGGTACCTCTCTTCTTTTACGTTTTGTGACATTTTGATAGCCATTAATGCTAATCTAGCAAAAGTGTCAGAAGTGTTTAGACATTACCGGCAACGAGCGAACACCTCGATGACACGACCAAAGTCCGTAGTCTCGGTCACGGCGTGATCGAAATATGCCTCGGTATCAACCCCGAAATCCGCGAGCACCTCGAACCCAAAGTCCGGGCGATCACCGGTAGCCAGAACGGATAACCTCCGCTTCCTACAAACCACAAAGCCGTCTCTACCGAAAGGAGAGCGGCTTTTTACTTTCCCATTTGACACCCTCCTCCCCATCCCCCAATATGGGCCCCGAACCAGCCCCTTTTATGAAACTACAAAAACTCATCGTCCTCCGCCATGGCGAATACGAACACGGTGGCTTCCTCACCGATCTAGGTCGTGCAAGCATCGACAACCTTGCCGTCTCACTTCTCAAGTTTGGACACCTCAACACAGACAGCATGGCAGTGCTTTGTTCCCGTGAACTGAGAGCAATCAAATCAGCACAAGTCTTTATTGGCACACTCTGGTTACAGGGAAAAATAGACGAAGAGAGCCACAAAGAACTCTATTCTTCGGACCGTGAGTGTGACACCACAAACGCACTCCGTGTTATCAAAGGGTATTCCGATAAGGTTGAAACACTTGTCGTGTTCACCCACCTTGAAATGGTCCAAGAAATCCCTCGAGTTGTTGGCGCAGACGTACCTCGTGGATACCACGATGTGGAATACGCCAAAGGGTTCATTATCGACTGCAAAGCACACACGTGCGAGCAAATCTGATAGATAAGCACCGCAACAATGCGGTGTTTTTATATAGTTAAAAGCACCTCCCTTGAGGTGCTTTTAAAATTTCGACTAACCCCTTGTATACCAAATAGTCTCTGCTGAACTTCCCGCTTCCTGATCATATGTTTCATATTGTTTGTCGTACTCCTTTTTCCATTCTTCGTTAACACTACCATCAGCATTAATGGCGCTCATACCCCTGAGCTTATGTTTTATTTGTTCTTCCCCCCTGTCAGAAAGAAGCCTCAATTCTCGCTGTTGTATATTACTTACACCCTCAGTTGTTTTAGAAGCATTGAGCCCCTCCCTGCCACTTTCAGTCCACTTTTTATCTTTTTTAAGATTAAACTGGGTTCCAGCTAATGCATCGTCAATCTGCTTTTCAAGAATTTTGTAATCAATAGGCGGAAGAGAATAATTTTGTGCCTTTTTACCATCATCTATATACACTCCATAAAAATCTTCACTAACAGTCAAAGTGACAATATCTCCCCACACATACTTTACAAACGCTCCACCTTCAAGGTTAACAGTCACACCCTCTTTATCAAATTGTACCGAATACGCTTTCTTGTCTGGAAAGAAAATCATCGCGACAAGACTGAATGTTCGAACAATAAATACGAAAGAAAGGATAAATGCAGTGATTGAAATAACAGTGAGACCAACAAACATTGGAATTGCTATTAACGGATTCTTCGTACCCTCAATAAGAGGTCTTAGGTATAAAAATGCAACAACAAGAGCAATAAGCGCCACAGTTGTTTTAACCCAGCCTATAACCCAATCCTTTGTAGTCAACTCTTTTTTGTTTTTTAATTGCATATTGAAAATAAATCTGCTTATTTCTATGGGGAGCAGTATACAAGAAAAATCAGAACGTGGCCTGCTTTTGGCTTGACCCCCTCCTTGTCCCCGACTACTATTCAACACAGAAAGAAAATTATGGCCAAAAACCTCTTAGCAAGCCCAAAAGTAATTAATAACCACTCAACAATTATCGAAGGTGCCGAGGATGTTTTGGAGTTCTTGGAAAAAAGCGAACTCGTCAAACGTTTTAGTATCGGCATTATTTTAAATAATCACGCTCGTCGCAAGACCCTACAAGTTAAAGTGCTCCATGATGTGGGAAGCGTACGATTAAAAATACAGTCAAAGGGCGTCATTCAAGAATTTCGAGTGTACTGCACAGGTAGTCAGGAATTACTTGAGAAACAATTGTTAAAAACTTTTTCCTAAGGAAACATTTTTTATATTAAAAATACCACCCCATTAATGAGGTGGTATGTTTTTTTTCAACCCGGTGCTTTCGTGAGAATGGGAAGAAATAGAGCACTAGAACTAAGAGCTTTTACATCCTCAAGAGCAATGCCCTGTTCTTCATACTCTTTAACTTTTGCAAAGAACTCCGCATGAACACCCACCGAATCTTTATCTAAAAGATATGCAAACACAACAGAACACGGTTCGCATGCCGCACATCGATTGATGAAAAAAGTATCAAGAGACAATCCTGCAATCTCACGATGAATAATAAGAGCGATCTCAAGACGACGCTCTGACACACGTAACCCGTGAAGGCACCCTAGAACACATCGTTTAAAATGTGCCTCATGTACATAGCGCTTACACAAGCCAAGCACGCCAGAGAGTTTCTTGGGTGATGTTCCTATGAAATAGGGTACCTGATTGATGATAGTAATAACATCTGTCTTAGTAAACCCAAACACACCAAAGACATCAAGTGTTGCCATAACCTCGGACTGTCTCCTCACAAATGCATCGAACCCGTTCTCCATAATACGATCTGTGGAAAAACCATAGTTACGCAGCATGGCAAACATCTCATCAAGCGCCTCTATCCTACTCCCCGCAATTGTTGGGTGTCTATTAAGTATTTTTACAGGATCACCACCCAATTGTTCCAGGCGCCTCATACATAATTTTACTGAGGCAACAGAATATGTGAGCAATATTGGTTTTTTACTTAATTTACCAACGTCGAGACCAAGCGCCGAAAATGTTTCCATACGTTCCCGGACATGTTCAGACGTTTGTCGTAATAAAAGAGGAGCGCTATTAACCAACTGCATAGCAGACACACCCTGTTTTGCAAAGAAGCCAAAACGTTTCCTTAGTTCTATATCAGATAGAGAGAGCAGCCATGGATAAGACTGAGCAATGGAGGTAGCCTTATCAACACCAATCTCATCCACAAGGGCAAGGAACGGTTTTTCAACATTACGATGGGCAACGATGCGATGTGCGAGTTCGGGAAAATTAAAAACCGTTTCCTCAAACTTGATACCATACCGTTTACACAACGTGTAAAAACGTATCCACCCAGAGAGGCATAATTCGCACAAATTAGTATTCTTCCTGAAAAGACGAGTGCAATCTTTGACACCACACTCATCTCGCAAAAATTCAATAACTTGAACAAGGTTAATATATCTTCTTTTTTCTTTTTTCATACTAGAAAGAGCAAAAGCGTTGCAACCATTGCAACGCTTTTTTAAAATAGTACCACATATCACAAAAAAATCAACTCAATCCGAAAAATTAGAACCCTCGTGTCAAACTGACAACCGCAAACATAATCATCATTCCAATCACCGTTGAAATAGTCGTCCAGTATGTTGGATGCCTATGGTGACTTTCCGGCAATAAATCCCCTGCCCCAAGATAAAGAAAAAAGCCAGTAAAAATCGCAAGAAAAGCACCGACGTACTGCTCCGGAAACACGAAGATAGAACCAAGAACAATTCCAATAATAGGAGCGACTGCATCAACGATGAGCCATTTGAGCGCTTTTACTCTGGAACCACCATGACGAAGAATGACGCTCACTGTATTTATTCCATCAGAAAAGTCGTGAGTAAGGACCGCCACAGCGACAGCAACACCAAGCGTGTTCGAAACACCAAAAGAAAGACCGATCGCAAGGCCATCCATCATGCTGTGAACCGATAACGAACCTGCACCAAACATACCGCGCGCAGGTGAATGGTGTTGATCGCTATGGGAATGTCCCTCTGTGCCACTCTGTTTGTGATCTTCATCGCACCCATGGAGTACAAAGACACGATCAAGCACCATATACACCACAAAGCCAACAGCAACAAGAAGTGCAATGGTATCAACCGAGAAAAACCCTCTAGACATTTCAATTGATTCTGGTAGAAGGTCAAAGAAAACAAGACCAAGCACCGCGCCAGCCGAAAAACCCACAACTAGATGGAGTTTATCTTTGAACCTAAGAGCGAAAAATCCACCAACACACGTTGCGGTAAAGGCCGCAAAAGCAATAATGTAAATCATATCTAGTTAAATAAAGATTAGAGAGTTGAACATTTTTTACAGAGTCCAAAGAGTTCAAAAGAATGGTCGGAAACCGACTTAAATTTTTTTGATTTCGAGAGAATGCCGGTGAGGGCTCCTTCAACAATACAACCATCAAATTTTTCGATAACACCGCACTTCACACAAACGATGTGGTGATGATGATTATGCGCCATTTCATAGCACGACGACCCACGACGCAAATCAATCTCTCGAACCATCCCCGCCCCCAAGAAAGCCTCGAGATTTCGATACACACTCACAATATCAACAGGTGTTTTTTTGAGCGCCCTATGAATCTCTTCGGTAGACATAGGACCATGCACAGCATCGAGCACAGACAATATCGCCAATCGAGCATCAGTCACTTTTAAACCATGTTCACGAAGCATTATGTTAAAATTCTTTTTTCCCATACGTAAAGAGGAGTCTACTACGACGCAGGGTTAGATGCAATTAATTTGCACATAGAAAATCAAAAAAAATCTCCTCTCGGAGATTTTTCCATTTAAGCCGCGATATTTTGAGATTCTTCTTTAACCTCTTCCCCAACCCCTTGTTGCCCATTTTCTTCTCGGAACGCATACGCCATGGCATGGAGTTCACTTATTGGGGCACCATTGACAAATGCCCCCATAATTTCTTCGGCATTTTTATTTGAAAGACCATCAAAAAGACCTTCCCGAATCGCCACAACCATTTTTTTCTTCTCCTCAGAAATACTATCAGTAGAATAAATCTCATTTATTTGTCCAACAAGTTCTTCAGTGGAAAGTTTTTCAAGGAAAAGTTCTTCTGGGGAAGGCTCTTTTTTGCCATGGTTAGACTCCCTTATAGGATCAGGAATACTGTTTGAGACTTTTGCAATAAGATCCGCAAGCTCAGGGTCAGGATTATTAAGAAATTCATTCGTCATATATAGTTCTTATTTATGGTTAAAGCCAACAAACCTACAAAACAAAGCTCAAACTAACACTTTTGTTATTAAAGCACACCAAACTACTTTTCACACCAACGCTTGAAGGCAATTGTGGATAACCTTTTTTAGTGATATAAATACCCTCACCAGGTGCTTTTGCGCCCTTAAACACATACAAACAGTTGAAAAGAGATAAAATTAGATCGAACCACGAAATCCGCTCCCT
The DNA here is from genome assembly GCA_903842365.1 of uncultured bacterium. GTDB lineage: Bacteria > Patescibacteriota > Minisyncoccia > Phycocordibacterales > UBA6065 > CAIMLU01. The sequence continues at coordinate 513 of CAIMLU010000013.1, read as the reverse complement.
CGAACTTCGCGTCATCAGCGAAACCGGAGAAAACCTTGGTGTCATCAGCACACGTGAGGCTCTACGACGTGCCCAAGATGTTGGTTTAGACCTCATCGAAATATCCCCAAATGCAAATCCTCCAGTTGCACGTATTGGTGATTTTGGTAAATACGCATACGAGGAAGCAAAGAAACAGAAAATCGCAAAATCAAAGTCACACACCGTTGAAATCAAGAGCGTCCAAGTGCGTATTGGTACTGGAGAACACGACCTTGAACTCAAGGCAAAAAAGGTGTCTGAATGGGTTAGTGAAGGAAATCGCGTTAAAATTGAGCTTTTCCTTCCAGGACGATCCAAATATCTCGACCCAAAATTCCTCGAAGAACGTCTCGCCCGCATCCTCTCTCTCGTCACAGCACCCCACAAAGTATCAGAACGACCCCAGAAAGGACCAAAAGGATTGTCGATTGTTATTGAGAAGGCCTAACACACCTACAAAGAGCGGGGTTTTGCTTCAGCTGAAGCAAAACC
>CAIMLU010000012.1 GCA_903842365.1 uncultured bacterium | reverse complement strand
GTTGTACATTTCTTCAAAAATGTTAACATGTTAATGATTATGAAAGATCCTACTTTTCTTTCGGACGATGAAAAAATCATCTACAAGGTTAATAAATGTTCATTTGCCATCGCGGCAACAATTGATGCGTCACTTAAAAATCATTCAGACCTCACGTTCCAGCGCTTGAAGGTTCTTAGGTTTTTACAGCATCATCCAGACGCCTCCCAAATTATCCTCGCCCATATTCTTTCCGTTTCGCCCCCAGCAGTGACGAGGCATATAGCGAAACTTGAAAGTGAAGGGTATGTCCAAGTTAATCGTTCAAAAGAAGATGCTCGAAAAAGTGTCATCCTTCTTACAAGGAAAGCGGAAAAAGAAATTGAGGATGCTAGTCCTTTTGTAGGTGAAGCTATGAAAAAAATAATTAAACCGCTCAGTGATAATGAAACAAAAGTACTCATATCCGCACTTGATAAAATTTCGGTGTCAGCATGCGATGTAATAGGTATGCTTTGTAAACTATAGAATCAAAATGAACACAATCAAAAAAATAATCCGTTTCATACGAAAACCATGGGTGCTAATTTGTACCCTCATCTTACTTGTGGGTGGTTTCTTTATACTGCAAAATGGGGGTTCTCAAATACAAGACACCATAACAGTCGCTCGTGGTTCAGTCTCGGAGAGTGTTTCAGTTACCGGAAAGGTAAAACCTGCAAAAGTTGTCGATCTTGGTTTTGAGCGTGGTGGGAAAGTTGGAGCCATTCATTTTGAAGTGGGGGACAAGGTGACAAAAGGTAGTGTTATTGTTGAACTTTCAAATGACGACCTTCGTGCCGCCCTTCGGGCTGGGGAGGCACAGCTTGCAGAACTTGTCCGCGGTGCACGTGTTGAAGATTTGGATGTTGAACGTTCGCGTGTTGATAGTACTAAAATTGCACTCGCAAATGCTCAAGAGACACTTATTTCAACCATTCGCCAAGCATACGTTTCTGTGGATGATGCTATTCGAAATAAGGCTGACCAGGTATTTACTAATGGCGCTTCAGCTAATCCTGATTTTAAATATTCCATAGACACATTAAACAGCAACATTCCTGTCGATAAGACACGTCTTCTTGTTGAAGAATCATTGGTCGCATGGCAAAAGAGTATAAATACATTCTCAGGTAATGATGCTACGGCTATTGTCTCTCAATCTGAAAACACGCTTAAGATTTCAAAGGATTTACTTGGTTACGTTGCGCTTCTTGTGAATGATCTTGATAGCGAATCACTCCCTCAAGCAACGCTCGATAAGTACAAGTCAGATATTTCTCTTGCTCGTACTGGGGTAAATAACGCCCTTTCATCAGTGCTTGCTGCGCGTGATACTTGGACGAGTGCGTCATCATCACTTGCTCTTGCGGATAAAGGTCTCAAACTCAAACTCTCGGGTTCCTCAAATGAGGCAATCGATGCTGGGCGTGCTCGTGTGGACCAGGCTCGTGCTGAACTTGCGAAGACTATGATTATTGCTCCATTCAATGGAACGCTTGCTCGACAGGATGCAATTTTAGGTGAAATCACACCTGCAAATACGCGCATTGCTACTATTCTTAATGATTCAAAGTATGAAATAGAGGCAAATGTCCCAGAGGTTGATATTGGTCGCATTGCGCTCGGAAATACCGTCTCAATTACCCTCGATGCTTTTCCGGGAAAAACATGGAAGGGTGAGGTTTCATACGTTGAACCTTCAGAAACCATCGTTGACGGTGTTGTTAACTTCAAGATAAAAATTGCCTTTGACCCAGGTATGAAGATTCAGTCGGGACTTACTGCAAACCTCGATATTGAAGCACGAAAGAAAGATAATGTTCTTATTATCCCACGTACTGCGGTTCTTGAAACCGATAAGGCGGCAACCGTCAAAAAAGTTGTGAATGGTAAAACGGTTGATACTGTTGTTACGCTTGGTCTTCGAGGTTCTGATGGTTTTGTTGAAGTTGAATCAGGTCTCTCGCTTGGTGATATGCTCGCCCCTGTTGCTTTCAAGGCAAAATAAAATAGTTCACCATGAACACAAAAGATATTGTTATTGATGTTGATAAGCTTTCAAAGCTATATATTGACGAGAGTGGCGAAACCCCAGCACTCTCATCGGTATCTTTTGTTATACGTCATGGCGAATTTGTGTCGATCATGGGTCCATCAGGTTCAGGTAAATCAACACTTCTTCATATTTTATCGTTTCTTGATCGCCCTACAGATGGTTCGTACCACTTCAAGGGTAAAGGGATAGGGGATTTGTCTGATGTCGAGCTCGCTCATGTTCGTAATGAGGAAATGGGATTCGTTTTTCAGTCATTTAATTTACTTGCCCGTTCAAGTGTGTATGAAAATGTGGAACTCCCGCTTGTGTATTCACGAACACCTGAATCAGAACGTCGCAAGAAAGTCGAAGCAGCTATTGCTGCGGTTGGACTAGAAAATAAGGCCCTCCAGGAGGCGGGTACACTTTCTGGTGGTCAAAAACAACGTGTGGCAATAGCACGAGCACTTGTGAATAACCCCGATGTCATTTTTGCTGATGAGCCCACAGGAAACCTCGATTCGAAATCAGGTGCACAGGTTATGGAAATTTTGAAAGGTCTTCATAAGGGTGGGCGAACTATTATCCTTGTCACTCATGAGACTAAAACCGCACAGTTCGCGGAACGCCTCATTCGGATTAGCGATGGCCAGATCGAGTACGATGGGTCTATTGCAGGTGGACTACCAAACGGATCGCTTAAATAAAACATATGACTACACAAGATGCACTCAAAACAGCATGGCGTGGTGTGACGCACTCAAAAGCGCGATCTTTTTTGACGATGCTCGGTATTATTATAGGTGTCTCATCTGTCGTCCTCCTCATGTCGCTCGGTGCCTCAGCGGAACGTCTTATTGTTGATCAGGTAAAAAGCATTGGTTCAAATCTCGTCTTTGTTATTCCTGGTGCTTCAAAATCTGGTAAATTTTCATCACCCGCATCAGCTCAGGGCATCATTATAAAGACACTGGTAAAATCAGATGTTGACGCCCTAAAGAGGGAACCTTCCATTGCCGCTGTGGGAGCTGAAGTCCGTGGCCAGGCAAAAGTTGTCTATGAAGGTAATGATATTACCGCAACGTTTGAGGGTGTTGATGAACAGTTTTTTAAGATACGTGATTTTAAGTTAGCAAAGGGTCGCCTTATTGAGCGCGATGATGTTAATTCATTTGAGCGTGTTGTTGTTATTGGTAGCGAGCTTGCGACAACTCTTTTTGGATCACGTGAGCCACTCGGGAAAGCTATTCGTATTAAAGACGCAACATTTCGTGTTGTTGGAATTCTTGAGCCTATGGGCGTGGGTGCCTTTGGTGTCGACCAAGACAATCTCATGCTTTTACCTCTATCGGTTGCACAAAAACAACTTCTTGGTGTTGATTATTACGGTGTGATTAATATTGCTGGTTCTGACGCATATGATATTACGTATGTGAAGTCACGAGTGACATCAATCCTTCGAGAAGGGCATCGTATTACTGATCCAGATAAAGATGATTTTACGGTCCGTACTCAGGAAGATGCCGTTGCGCTCCTTGGAAATATTACCGGAATTCTTACTGCGTTTTTAACTGCAATTGCCTCCATCTCACTTGTTGTTGGTGGTATTGGTATTATGAATATTATGCTCGTTACTGTAACAGAACGTACGCGTGAGATTGGTTTGCGAAAGGCTCTTGGTGCGACTGACCGTGACATCATGATTCAGTTTCTCTTTGAAGCACTTTCGCTTACATCTCTTGGTGGTCTCATTGGCATCATTCTCGGTGCTACATTTGTAGGAATTACGTATGTGGTCCTTGTTTACATTGTAAAGATGGATTGGGTCTTTGCGTTGCCGACGTCAGCACTTGTTTTATCGGTTCTTGTGTCGACAATAACAGGTATTGCCTTTGGCATTTATCCTGCTCGGAAGGCTGCAAAAAAGAACCCTATAGATGCACTTCGGTACGAATAGTCTGTATGATATAGTTTCTCAACATGCCACTTATTCTTGATGGGACCATTGTTCGGATGAGTCATATGCGCCGCCTTAAAGGGGCGGTTGCAAAGCTTTCTGTAAAACCTCGCCTCACTATTGTGCAGGTAGGGGACGACGCTCGTTCAACTCTTTATATACAGCAAAAACAAAAATTTGGCCTCGAGGCGGGGATTGCTGTTGATGTAGAGAAATTCCCCATATCAATTTCGGAGACTGATCTCAAGGCGCAGATCGAGGCCTTGAATAGAGATAATTCCATTCACGGAATTATTGTTCAGTTACCAATACCAGATACATTCAATAAAGATGCTGTCATAAATACGATCTCGCCTCGGAAGGATGTCGATGGTCTCACGGGTATAAGCCGTGAATTCCTTGGCCTTGGTGGTGATGTGCACAGTTTTATTCCAGCAACAGCAATGGCAATTATGTCCATTCTTTCGTTTTACAATATTAGCGTTTCTGGGAAGCGCGTCACTGTTATGGGGCGATCACGTCTCGTTGGGTTGCCGACAGCGGAATTATTGAAGCGCGAAGGTGCGATTGTCTCGGTGTGCCATAGTAAGACTGAAAATCCAAAGGGGATAACAAAGACCGCGGAAATACTTATCGTAGCCATAGGAAAGCCATACCTTGTTGATGATTCATATGTTACAAAAGGGGTTGTCGTGATTGATGTCGGCATTAACCCAGTTATGGGAACAGGATTTGAAGAAGAGGTTTTTCCTAAAAAAGTAGTTGGTGACGTGTTTTGGAGAAAAGTTGCCCCACTCTCATTAGCAATTACACCTGTCCCTGGCGGAGTTGGGCCCATGACGGTTATGTCACTTCTTGAGAATGTGTACATTGCCACATGTGCTATAGTGGGAGAGAAGCCAGTGCTTTAGAGGGAATTTATTATAAGACTCACAATATAAATACAATCCATTATGGAACAAGAAAATAAGAAGTGTTATAACGGTGAAGAGTGTCCTGTCATGGCACATATAAAGCATCATTCAATGAAGGGTGCACTCGCTATTTTTGTTATTGTCCTTGCTGCTTTTGTTTTTGCAAAGACCTTAACTGAATTCAAGACAATGTCGACGATTGGTAAGAATATTCCAGCAACGAACGTCATTTCAGTTTCTGGGAAAGGTGAAGTTGTTGCACCTGCAGACATCGCTGAGTTTTCATTCACTGTTTCCGAAGAAAACATTCAGGTAGGAGAAGCTCAGAAAAATGCCACAAAGAAGATTAACGATATCCTTGCGTTCATCGGTAAACAAGGGGTCGCATCAAAAGATATCAAGACAACTGATTACAGCATTGCTCCTCGTTATGAATATGCTGATAGTAATTACTATACGGGCAAGCGTAAACTTGTTGCTTATGTTGTCTCACAGAGCACTGATGTAAAGCTTCGAAAACTTGAAGATGCCGGTATTGTAATGGCTGGTATCGGTGCACTCGGTGCAAGTAATATTTCAGGTCTCACTTTCAAGGTTGATAAGGAAGATGATTTAATAAAAGAAGCTCGTTCAAAAGCAATTACTGAAGCGAGGGCAAATGCAGAAAAGCTCGCAGGTGAACTTGGTGTTGATTTGGTTCGTATTACAGGGTATAGCGACCAGCAACCTGTTTACCCAATGTACAACTACGCTCGTGCTGATATGGTGTCAGCAAAGTCGGCAGGGGAAGCCGCTCCTGAAATACCATCAGGCGTCAACAAGTTTATTTCAAACGTTACGATTTCATACGAAATCCGTTAACACCCAACAAAAAACAGCCCAACAGGGCTGTTTTTTGTTGGGTGTTTTTTCTCTTTGACTTATATGTTGCTTTAGGGTACTCTATAGGCAAACAAGCCCACCCGGGCGGTTTTTAGTAAGAAAAAAACACCTATGAAAATCGGCGAATATATCAAGGAGACAAAGGGGGAAATGAAGCATGTTACATGGCCTTCAAAGAAGCAGACCATAAACTACTCGAGCTTGGTTGTTGGAGTTTCGGTTGTTACAGCACTCGTTCTTGCTGTTATTGATAACGTTTTTAGTCTTGGGCTTGGATCGATTCTTGGAAATTAGTAATTAAGCACCACAACCGTATGGCGAAACAGCAAAGCGATGGATCGCGACAATGGTATGCGATTCACACATATGCGGGGTATGAGAATGCAGTTGCACGAAACCTTAAGCAACGTATCGATTCCCTCAACATGGGCGGTAAGATATTCGCAGTTGTTGTTCCAACTGAAAAGAAAATAAAAGTAAAAGGAACAAAGCGAATTGAACAGGAGGAAAAAATTTATCCTGGATACATTTTGGTGGATATGGTTGTCGATGATGAATCATGGTACATCGTTCGAAACACTCCACGTGTTACAGGGTTTGTCGGTTCTGGCGTTCACCCAGTTCCTCTTTCTCAAAAAGAAGTCGATGAACTCTTTGCACGAATGGATTCAACCAAAGTGCTTCATAACATCAATTTTGATAAGGATGACTTGGTCAAGGTTGCAGATGGTCCATTCAAGGACTTTGAAGGAAAAATATCAGAGGTTGATCACGAACGTGGCAAGGTCAAGGTACTTGTATCGATGTTTGGTCGTGAGACATCAGTCGAACTCGACTTCTTGCAAGTAAAGAAAATTTAATATAGTCTGTAAATCTCTACAGCTCTCGACGCTCGCTTCTAGCGGACAGGCGAAGTAGGGCAATTCAAAACATTATGGCAAAAAAAATAACTAAAAAGCTCAAGCTCGTTATCCCAGCGGGTAAAGCTACCCCAGCTCCTCCAGTAGGTCCTGCTCTCGGTCAGGCTGGTATCAACATTGGTGATTTCACAAAGAAATTCAATGATGCTACCAAGGCCATGGGTTCTGATCTCGTTCCAGTAGTTATTACTGCGTATGATGATCGTACCTATGATTTCGTCCTCAAAACTCCTCCAGCATCAAACCTTATTTTGAAGGCTATGGGCAAGGAGAAAGGTTCAGGCAAGCCTAATTCAGTAAAAATTGGAACACTTTCAAAGGCAGATGCCCGCAAGATCGCCGAGAAAAAGCTTCCAGATTTGAACGCAATTGATCTCGATGCAGCCACTCGAATTATCGAGGGTACTGCAAGGTCAATGGGGGTGGATGTGAAGTAGGAAACATCCACCGGCCGGAGGCTGTCGAGCCGAGGCCCGCCCAGGCAACTTTTCAGCAGAAAAGTATGCGTGGGTTGATGTGAAATAATAAACGTCTACAAAACAAAAACCACATGGGTGGTTTTTGTTTTAACTACAGGTATACTTTTACCTATGAACGAAGAACACCCAAAGCGTCCTTCTTGGGACCAATATTTCATGGATATTACGACGGTGGTGGGGGAGAGAGGTACCTGTGACCGTGGTCGCTCGGGATGCATTATTGTTAAAGACAAACGTATTATTTCAACGGGATATGTTGGTGCGCCTGTCGGCTGTGCACATTGTGATGAAGCGGGACATGAAATGCACACCGTTATAAATGATGATGGTACGCAATCAAAACATTGTGTTCGTACAACTCACGCTGAACAGAACGCAATTGCCCAGGCAGCGCGTGTTGGCGCCGCCCTCGAGGGAGCGACGCTTTATTGTCATATGACACCCTGTTATGTGTGCGCAAAGATTTTAATAAATGCAGGTATCAAGAGGGTTGTTTCAAATAAAGACTATCACCGAGGTGGTAGGTCCAAGGATTTGTTCAAAGAAGCTGGAATTCAATTTGATTTACTTCATCCCGAAGTAGAGACCTATTCAAATATGAAATAAAAAAATTGCCTTAGAAAAGAACAGGTTGACATAGGGGGGGGTATTTCGTATATCTTGTGTGGGAAATTCCTCAGGTGAGGAATAGTTCGTTCAAATCCTAAACAGAGAAAGATATATATCACATGAAGCCGTTTGGCATCATTATGTTCGTTGCGTGTCTCCTCGTCACTTCGGTGCGGGCAGATTATTGGTCTGCGTTACAGCAGACTCAGAGAGATCAGGCGATCCTTACAGAGGCATTGAAATATCCAGAGGGGGCTTGGGGCGGTGTTAATTACAAAGGCGAACCAAATGAGTGTAAGGGGTGGGTTCAGAAGGTAGTCTATGACGCATCGCGCAAACTTGTATCACTACCTCTAAATCAACCTGCTCCAAACTACGAGTTTTGGCAGAATTCCACCAGAGTTTCTGGATTTTGTGCTTCACCTCAAATGTTTCAGCCTGGGTGGATTATTCAAATGAGGTACTACAGTCAAACAACCGGTGCCTTGCTTTCTGGACATACTGCAATTGTTATAAATGTTACTTCAACTGGAATTAATTTCATTGAATGTAACTGGCAAAAAGACAACCGTGTCTATCGGCGAAAGACTGTTTCATTCGCTGATTTTCTCAAACAAACAAAAGGATATTACACAGTATATCAAACCCGTTAATCTTCCTGTTAGCACAAACCTACGCAAGGCGTAGGTTTGTTTTAAAAAAATTGATACAATCCAAAACATATGAAATTTTTAACTAAAACAATCAGATTTTCACGTTTGTTTTACATACTGATCATCAGTCTTTTTATGCTTGCTCTTGTAGGTGCCATTGCAATTCATCTGATTTCGTATAAATTACCGACCCATTCGCTTGTTGCAAATACGCCTGTTAATCAATCCTCCTTACAATATAATTGCCTTGATGAGGAAATTGTTATCAATTCCTCTGTGTCAGAAAGATATTCTTTTGGTGGGTTCTTTTGGCTTGCTCACGATCAACTTGTTACAATTCCAAGCATTGGTTCAACTACTAAACAGTGGATTAAGACTGTGTGTAAAGAGATAGAGGATGGTGATATTTCTCAGAAACTTTTTGGAAAAGAAATTCAAGAAGAGAGAGTTCGTCTTGTTGCGGATGGGTTTGTTAAGGATCCATCTAATACTGGTTACTTTGATGATGGTGTAACCCCTTATTATGTTGAAGGATATCAAAGGTCAGATATGGTTTGCTCTATGTTTGTAAGCTATGAACCGTATGGCACTGATCCGTTTTTAAAATATACTTTTTCTTTAGATTGTGGAAAAAAATCTGATGTAGAAGAGCAGGTGCGCTTAACAAAATCTCTATTTGCTTTTTTCAAAATACACGGACGTGATGATACTGTTCAGATTAGCCGGGTAGATGATGATTTCATAAGTGGGCAGAAAATGCGCACGCACTTCGTTGTGAAAAAAGAAAAAGGTTCATATCGTCTCATTTACGAAGGTCAGGATGCGTATTTCGACTGCGCTTTTGTCGAAAAAGAACACATACCGCTATCTATTGCGGGTGAGTGTATAAATTTCTAACCCTTACAAACAACCACAAAGAGATGAACATCTCTTTGTGGTTGTTTTCCTCACACCCTTGACTATTCATTGGGGGGGGTATACTCATTCGCGGTTTCGGAAATGGTTTTCCGAAAGAGTTCGTTCAAATCCTAAACAGAGAAAGATATACCACATGAAGCCATTTGGCATCATTATGTTCGTTGCGTGTCTCCTCGCTACTTCGGTGCGGGCAGATTATTGGTCTGGTTTACAGCAGACTCAGAGAGATCAGGCAATTCTTGTTGAGGCGAGAAAGTCTCCTGATGGAACTTGGGGTGGTGTTGATTATCTTGGAAACAACCTTGAATGTAAGGGTTGGGTAAAGAAAGTCGTCGCCAATGCCTCAAAGAATCTTGTGATTCTTCCTGTTAACAATACCGACACAAACTCTTATCAATTCTGGAGTACCAGTAATAGTAATAAATCGACAACCCCTGAGCGTGTTACAAGTTTCTATGTACCACCACAGTTATTTCAGCCGGGTTATATTGTGCAGATGAGGCTTTATTGTTCCGATGGAACGATTGTGCCGCATACGTTTATTGTTACGAGTGTAACCTCAACAGAGATTATTATTATTGAATGCAATAGAAGGTATAAGAGTGAACCGAATACGGTTTATAGGAACCACATGACATTTGCTGAATTCTTAAGGCAAACAAAGGGGTATTATACTGTTTATCAAACGCATTGATTTTCCTAGACCTTGTGTTTGTGTTACACAAGGTCTAGTTTATTGAGATTAATTAAGAATTGTATGATTTTTTTAAGGGCACTGGTTAGTAAGTATTATATTTTCTTTTGCATCTCGATCTGTATTGGGATTATTTTCTTTTGTATAACATATTTTCCTTCTATAAAAAATGTAGGTGTAGGGGTTGTAAATGTGCTACCCATTGAAGCTGGACCTGAAGACAAACCTCGGTGTACTGGAAATGATGTGCCGTTCGAGACCGCCTCAAGTACACAGGGTCTTTTTATGTGGGTGGTTAGTGATAGAGCTTTTTTTATACCAGCAACATCCAGAAAGATTTGGTTTAAAAGAAGCGTGTGCCATGTTGATTATGGGGAAGATGTGGTTAATTTATTCTTTGTAAAAGAAATTAAGAATGAACAACTAAAACTTCTTGCGGATGGCTTTGTTAAGGATGTTGAAAATACATCAACAAGCACATCCGATCTTTCATTTGGTGATTATACTGAGGGCTATATAAAAGGTGATAGGGTTTGTGGTTTAAGTATCTCTTCGGACAATTTAGGTGTCCCTGGCGGTGGTTTTGGTTATTATATGGACCTTGTCTGTGGTGTTGGTGTTGCTCATTATGCTCAGCAAGCGTTGCCTTTGTATGACATCCTTGGTATTACAAATAAGTCACGGCCTATTCATATAACTAAAATCGATAGTGGTTTCATCAGTGGTCAGACTGTTTTGGGATTATTTCTTGTAAAAAAAGAAGGTGATTCATACCATCTGTTATTCAAGGATGCAGAGATTATCGACTGTTCTCTTGCCAAGAGGGAACATGTTCCACCACTTATGAGCGGGTGTCGTTAAGCCAGGTTTTATGATTAGTTAAACATAGGATGGAATCCAAATTTTGCAAGAAACACCTACCTTATATTGTTAGTTTTTTTGCTGTTCTTTTTCTATGTATCTATTATCCATTTAATCATAGGGTGATTGAAGATAATTCAATTATTGATAATGCGGTCGTCACACAAAAAGAACTCTTCAGGCCGTCTGATCTTGATGTAAAAGAAATACAACGTATCAGAGAAAAGGCTCATGCAATGGGTAACTCTCACGATGGTTGGAATTGGCTACACTACTCAAATAATTTAATAGGAATATCATTTGATTACCCTGAATATCTTCATATCGTCTCAGAAGATGTTTCATGCCCCATTAATCAATCTTCCGATGAGGGTGTTGCTTTAATGCGGGATGATATTAGGTTTGATACTTCTATCGAAGCCCTCGATTTGCCCGTTGTGCCACGCAGATTGACATTTTCATTCCAAAAAATGTCTCAAGATATCTTATCTCAGGCTTTTAGCACCCCTCAACATAAGCGTCTCTTGAACCAAAAAAATGTACATCTTTTAGGATTGGAGACGACTACTGATGCCTATTTTCCCGACCTCAATCTTCTTGAGGGTTTTGTTATGTATCAGGACAACAAAGGTTATGGCTATGCTTTTGATGTGTTGTTATCAAAATCAGAGATGCCTCGTTTTTTGAAAAGTATAAATATCAGTGATATGGCTACTAGCGCAGAAAACTTGTTAAAGACGTGTTCCAAATAGTGGGTTTTATAGAGGTAATCGACCTCGATAGGTGTTTAATTGCTTCAAACCTGTCCTAATGGACAGGTTTGTTTTAAAATAGAATTACTATGAATAAAGTGCAGAGTTGGTTGTGTGCGTGTGCCTTATGTGGGCTCTTGGTAGGAATCTTCCTGTTTGTATTTAATTTTTTAAAAAATAAGACAGAAATCATTGCATTAGATGATTGTGTCAATATACCCACTGTTTTTACCAAGAAAACAGAAAGTTCTGGTATCTCTTGGCTTGCCGATGATCAACTTGTTACGGTTCCTGGTGTTGCTTCAACCTCTAAACAATGGATTAAGACTGTGTGTAAAAAGATAGAGGGTGGTGACATTTCCCAGAAACTTTTTGGACAAGAAATTGGAGAAGAGAGAATTCATCTTATCGCAGATGGATTTATTAAAGATCCTGCCAATACTGGTTATTTTGATGACGGCATAACCCCTTATTATGTTGAAGGATATCAAAGGTCAGATATGGTTTGTTCTATGTTTGTAGACTATTCACCGTATGGCACGGCTCCATCTCTAAAATATACTTTTTCTTTAGGTTGTGGAAAAAAATCTGATGTAGAAGAGCAGGTGCGCTTAACAAAATCTCTATTTGCTTTTTTCCAAATACACGGACGTGATGATACTATCAAGATTATCCGTGTAGATGGTGATTTTATAATTGGGCAGAAAATGCGTTCCCATTTTATGGTAAAAAAGGAAAATAGTTCATACCGTCTTATTTATGATAGTCAAGATGCGGTTCTTGATTGTGCCCTCGTCGAAAAAGAACACATCCCAGCTTCGATGGGTGGTGGGTGTCATTGGTACTGAGGTGGGGGTGGTTTAAAAAAGCCCGGAATTTCGCGAAGCGAAATTCCGGGCTTGTCTCTACGTACCTAATCTTTCTTTACGATATCCTGAAGACCTCGTTTGATGTTCCACGTACCTGGTGAGGTGTCGTGGTGCATCGCAATTCCAGGAATTGCTTCTTTGATTGCGTCGCCCATCTGTTGTGCACGAAGGCGCAGGGTTGGATGAACGGTATCAGACGAACGAAGCTCTGCAATGTAAATTGCGCTGGGTAACGGACATGAAATCTTTACCGTGACCGTATATCCCATTGCAATGTAATACTGCTTTACCTCATCCGTTGCATCAAGTGCCGCAATTCTCTTTTCTTGCGATGTGATCAAACCTTCGGCTTCAGTACGAAGCTCTGTCGGCAGTTGTTCTAAATACCATGAATAGAAGCCGTGGCGTGTCGTAAGGAGTGGCATACGTTGAACAGCTGAACGCTGTCTCTGTAGATCACGATACGATCCAAAATCGAGAGGGAACGAGAAGTCGATATTTCCTGCTATACGGAATTGGTTTGGCAATTCTGCTTTTGCAGGACGTTTCGCCATCAAGGAAATTTCCTCCTGAGACAGTTCGCTTAAATCCAATTTTTTAATTGAATATGAGAAACCTGTTGTCGTTGGATTGTCATAGTATGCAACCTCTGGAATAGCCTCTTCAAGGTATGTTTCTTCGGCTGTATACTCTTTATGAATGAAACTAGATGAATACTTTGTTTGCAACTCTCCAATAATCGCCTGCGCAGCATCACGAACCTCTACAAGAGGGTGGTGTCTCATTTCCTTCAAATGATCATACGCCTGTCGCAAGTTAGTATGCCATGCAACAAACGTCGTCATACCGGCGGGAAGGAATCCTCGTGCAATGTCGAATGCGCGCGCGTTGATGGCTTTCTCGTACACTGTATCTTTGTCGGTTTCCTTTTTGGGAAAACGAACCTTGAGAACAGGTATAAGTGCCGCCAATGCTTTCACATAGAACATGTGCCATTCAGTTTGAATTGCATGACTCTCGCCTGTGCTAATTGGATCAACAATGGGTTGTTCCCTCATGTCGAGGTAACGAGTACTTGCTTCTTGTCCGTTGTAGAGAGCCCAATCTTGAACTGCCTTTGCAACAAGCATACTCACGTGTTCAATGCAGATTGTGGTTGTTCCGCAATCTCCAATCGATTTGTGTCCATAGCCTACATAATAGTCAGCCATGAACTTTTGATAGCCTTTTGTTCGAACCTGTTCTAGGTGTGTACGTACGCTTCGAGGGCTTCTAGAGTAGAGAGCCTGAAGCATTGCAACTGCTTCTGGTGGTAGGTCGTCGATAATTATGATGTCTTTGGTAGGGTTGGTTTTCATATATAGAACTATTGTATCCGAAACTTATTCTCCACACGAGGGGTATTTATGCAAGATGGGGAATGGTTTGGTAATAAAAACCCAAGCCTTTTTAAGAGGCTTGGGTGTTCGAGATTGAAACCATTCCCGAGTCAATCAGGATTTCTCCCGATTCCTGCAGTTGTTTTAGGGTCTCTGCGAAATGCAGTAAAAAATAATTTTTACTTGCATAATCGACGAGATTTGCAATTGGGACTGACTTTTTCTCTCGAATGAATTCCAACATTCTATTCTTGTTTCGTGCCATTTCCATTTCTTCCATTTCTTCCATTTTGGTTGATGAAGCAAAGAACTTTTTCTGTTTTTTAAAAAAAACAGAAAACCGGCACTGCGCCAGTTGGGGTGATAGTAGCATCATTTTGATTTATAGTCAAATTTTTTTAGGTGAATACAAAAAAACAAAGAGTCATTAAATAAACCAAACTATTCTGGCAAAAACCCTCTTCAATAGAAGGGGGTTCATTACATACAAACAAATAAGCCAAGGTGTTTGGTCCTCGCGCCCTAAGTGGCCTGATGTGTTGCTGTTATCGTGGTATAGTAATGCTATATTCACATAATCCCTGAAAGCCAATGGCAATGAAAGACCGCGAGATTGAAAAACTCATAAAGGCAGAAGAGGTTAGACAGAAGAAATCTATTAATCTTATTGCTTCAGAGAATTACGTTTCCAAAGACGTATTAACTGCACTTGGTTCGGTTCTCACGAATAAATATGCAGAAGGTTATCCGGGAAGGAGGTACTACAAGGGTAATGCGATTGTCGATGAGGTTGAAAATCTTTGTGTTGAACGCGCGTTTAAATTATTTAAACTTGATCCAAAAGACTGGCATGTAAATACACAGGCTCTGTCTGGTTCTCCTGCAAATTTGTCGGTATACCTTGGCCTTCTTGAAAAAGGGGATAAGGTTATGGGTATGTCGCTTGATCATGGCGGTCATTTAACCCACGGTCATAAAGTTTCGATTACGGGAAAGTTTTGGACACAAGTTCCGTACGGTGTTTCAAAAGTAACCGAGATGCTTGATTATGAAGAAATTCGAGCAATCGCAAAACGTGAACAACCAAAGATGATTATTGCGGGATATACCGCATACCCACGTGTTGTTGATTGGAAAAAAATGCGTGAGATCGCTGACGAAGTGAACGCATACCTCATGGTTGATATGTCGCATGTTGCTGGCCTTGTTGCGGGCCTTGCGTACCCAGCACCATTTCCGTATGCCGATATTGTTACAACCACGACTCACAAAACCCTACGTGGTCCACGCGGCGCGCTCATTTTTACAAGGAAGGATTCTCGTGAGTTAGATAAGAAAATAGATAAGGCGGTATTTCCCGGGCTTCAAGGTGGTCCTCACATGAACCAGACGGCTGCTATTGCGGTTGCGTTGAAGGAAGCACTCTCTGCTGATTTCAAAAAATATGCAAAACAGACAATTAAAAACGCACAGGTTCTTGCAAAGGAATTAATGGCGCTTGGTTGGAGGGTGGTATCAAATGGTACCGATAGTCACCTCATTCTCGTTGATGTTGCGTCACAGGGACTTGATGGCAAGGATGCTTCGGACAAGCTTGAAAATGCTGGAATTATTGTGAATAAGAACGGTATTCCTTTTGATACTCGTCCACCGGTTAATCCATCAGGTATTCGATTAGGAACAGCAGGAGAGACGACTCGGGGTAAGGAAGAAAAAGACATGGTCCTTCTTGCAAAAAAGATTGATAAGGCGCTTCGTGCGTAATTGAATGCGGGCTTTTTAGCCCGTTTTCTTTTTGCTTATTTAAGTGTACTCTGTTTGGAGAAATACATTTTTTATGAAAACACATAAAGGACTACTCATTGTTATTGATGGTACCGATGGTTCTGGGAAGGCAACACAAACTGAACTTCTCATGCGTAACATTGTTGCGCGTGGGAGAAACGTTAGAAAGATTGATTTTCCTCGTTACAACACCAATGTAATGGGAGGGTTTCTTGCCGAGTGTCTTGGTAAGAAACCGGGCGTCGTTATGCCTATTGATTCAAAAGCGTTTCTCTCTACTGATCCTCGCCTTGCATCAATCGTTTATGCGGTTGATCGTATGGAGTCGAGCGGTGAGATTAAAGAGTGGCTTGAAAAAGATGTTGTTGTCATCGCTGATCGATATGCAAGTTCGAATCAGATACATCAGGGTGGCAAAATTCATGATCAAGAGACACGCGACCGTTTTGTGGTATGGCTCGATGATCTTGAGTACAAAGTGTGCAAGATTCCTCGTCCAGACATTATTGTGTACCTCCATGTTCCTGTAGAAGTAAGTATGAGTCTTGCTCGTGAACGCGCTATTGAGAAAGGTGAGTCTGCTGATGTTGCTGAAATAGATGCAAAACATCAGTATGAGTCACAAGAAAGTGCTCTCTCAATGGTAAGATCCACGAATAATTGGGTAAGAGTAGACTGTGCTGATGAGAGAGGGGTAATGCTTTCTCGAGAAGAGATTTCTGAAAAAGTACTTGCTGCTATCTCGAATCTACTTATTCTATAGTCAAAGACCCGCTTTCTCTCTAGGGAGGGCGGGTTTTTTAATATGTAATCGGATGGTATAGTGATTTCAATATGAAAAAGACGCTCAAGATAGTAAGGACGACACAGGTGGTTCCAATGCCCAAATATTCAATAAAAGGGGACGCTGGTTTTGATTTATTTGTTGCACATGCGCTTACGCTCAAACCAATGGAACGCGCATCGGTTACAACTGGGTATCGCATGGAAATCCCATATGGGTATGTAGGAATTATTTATGAAAAAAGTGGTTTATCACATAAGCATGGGATCATCACATTCGGTAATGTGATTGATGCTGGGTATCGTGGGGAAGTGAAGGTGGGGGTTATTAACCTTGGTTCTGAGACATATACTTTTGAGCCAGGTCACAAAGTTGCTCAGATGATTATTCATGAATTTGAGACCATGAAGTTTAAAGAAGTCGGCGAGAGTGATTTGTCGGAATCAGATCGTGGGGCAAGGGGATTTGGAAGTACTGGAAAGTAAAATAAAGAGAGGGGTGATTTGCTTCGC
>CAIMLU010000011.1 GCA_903842365.1 uncultured bacterium | reverse complement strand
CGGGGATTTTATTCATTATTTTGTGTTGTTTATTTCCCCAATTGCTTTTTAGTGGTGCATAGGTTATAGTTCTTGCCTATGAAGAAAGAAATTCATCCTAAGAACTACCGCCAGGTCATTTTCCATGACAATTCCAACGGCGCAGAGTTCCTCATAAGTTCAATTATCGCTACCAAAGAGACTAAAAAGTGGACTGATGGTAAAGAATACCCAGTGCACCATGTTGAAATCTCAAGTGCTTCCCATCCGTTTTACACCGGAAAGGAAACTGTTATTGACACAGCTGGACGCGTTGAGCGTTTCAAGGCTCGTCAGGCAGCTACCACTACAAAGAAGCCTTCAAAGAAATAGCGACCTTGTACGGAGAGCTCACGAACCATTTGGGTCGTGGGCTTTTGCGTAACAGGCGCTTTTTTCTTTAAGGTTTATTGATACTTCAAAAAAACATGGATCCGGTAGTAGAATTTCAGGTTGCGTACATGTGATAGAATGTGCAACATACTGCCAGATATATTTAACTTGCTTTATTAATCAGATTTACAGGACAGCTCGCGCTTGCGAGCGACCTGAAATTTCACTAACCGGATGGACTTAACAAAATACAAAGAGAGTCATAAAACGTCATACCTTGCCGAGATGTATGAAAAACTCGAAAAGGAGGACCGTGAACTCGATGCAATGATTGCATCGGATCCTTCGATGCGAGAACTCGCAATTGCTGATAAGGAATCTTTGATCGAGCAAAAGAAAACAATTCTTGCTCAGATGGATGAGATCATTGAATCAGAAAAGGAGGAAGAGGAATTTCCTAATGAAGTCATCATGGAAGTACGAGCTGGTGCCGGTGGTGACGAGGCAGCGCTCTTTGCTGGCGTCTTGGCACGTATGTACAAAATGTACGCAGAGTCTCATGGGTGGTCATGCGTTGCCATTGATGAATCAGAATCATCTGTTGGTGGATACAAAGAAGCATCATTTGAAATGCGTGGAAAAGATGTGTATCGATTGATGCGTTATGAAACTGGTGTACATCGCGTTCAACGTGTTCCTGATACAGAAAAATCTGGACGTGTGCACACATCAACCGCTTCAGTTGCTATTTTGCCACTTCGCAAGAAAGTTAAATTCGAGATTAATCCAGCAGATTTGGAACTTGAGTTTTCACGAGCAGGTGGTAAAGGGGGGCAGAATGTGAACAAGGTTGAGACTGCGGTACGATTAACTCACAAACCAACCGGTATCGTTGTGCGATGTACCGCTGAGCGTAGCCAGCTCAAGAACCGCGAAAAAGCACTTTCAATTCTCACGACGAAACTCGCGCTCTTGAAAGAAGAAGAGGAGGCAAAGAAATTCGCAACGCATAAAAAGAATCAGCTCGGAAGTGGAGATCGGTCGGAAAAAATTCGTACATACAACTATCTTCAAGATAGAATTACCGACCATCGCATTAAACAAACATGGCATAATATCGAGGTTATTTTAGACGGTAATCTTGATCCTATCTTTGATGCTTTGATTTCATTTACAGGTGAAGTGTCCGCATCAGATGAGGGTGATAACGATTAATCTTGCAGAAATAAGGATATTCTGTTAGACTTTGCAAACATTTACGAAACAAATTACCACATGACGAAAGATAAGAACGAAACGATTGATAAGATGTTCAAGGTTGGGGCCCATTTCGGCCTCACCAAGGCTCGCAGGCACCCAACGGCAAAGCCGTTTGTTTTTGGTGTTAAAAATAAGATCGAGATAATCGATCTTGAAAAGACTGATGTTGCGCTTACAAAAGCAGTTGATTTTGTTAAGTCTATTGCTGCTTCAGGAAGAATTGTTCTCTTTGCTTCATCAAAGAGTGAAGCATTGCCAGCTGTCCGTCTCGCCGGTGCAAAGACTGGATGTCCATTCGTTGCAGGGCGTTGGATTGGTGGAACAATTACAAACTACACTGAAATCAAGAAGCGTATCGAAAAACTCGAAACACGTCTTCGTGAACGCGAAAAGGGTGAACTTGCAAAGTACACCAAGAAAGAGCGTCTTCTCATTGACCGTGAGATTGAAAAGCTTGATCGTTTCTTCGCAGGCCTTGTGCCGTTGAAGGAAAAGCCAGCAGCACTTATTGTTGTTGACTCGAAACGTGAACACAATGCAGTTGCAGAAGCACGTCAGGCAAAGATTCCTGTTATTGCCATCAACTCGACTGATTGTGATCTTTCACAGGTTAACTACCCAATCCCAGCAAACGATGCGAGTGCAGCATCAATCGCTTTCTTCCTCGAAGAACTTGCGACAGCATACAGCGCCTCAAAGGTTGCTCGTCCAGCACGACCTGAGCCTCGACCAGAGTCACGCGAGCGCAGGTAATATATACAAACAACGCATGACCAACATCATGCGTTGTTGTATAATGGACCTGTTCATTCATCATTAGCATTTTTCTTAATTTCGAAACATTTATGGCTATTACTACTGATACTATCAAGGAACTTCGAGACAGGACCGGCGTGTCTGTCATGCAGTGTAAAAAAGCGCTTGAAGAAGCTGCTGGTGACATCGCAAAGGCGCTTGTTATCCTTCAGAAAAAAGGTGCTGATTCTGCTGCTAAAAAATCAGACAGGACATTAGGCGCAGGTATTATTACCGCGTATATTCACAGTAATGGTTCGGTTGGTGCAATGATTGAAGTAGCCTGCGAAACTGATTTCGTCGCAAAGAACCCTGATTTTAAGGCATTTGCATACGATATTGCTATGCATATTGCAGCTCAGAAACCAGAATTCCTCAAAAAAGAAGATATCACCGCCGAGGTAAAGAAGGTTGCAACTGAAGTATTTGAAAAAGATGTTGAAGGAAAGCCTGCAGACATGAAAGCAAAGATTCTTGAAGGAAAATTGAATGCTTACTTTGGTGACCGCGTTCTCCTTGATCAACCATTCATCAAAAATCCAGAACTTACTATTTCAGGCGTTGTCGCGGCAGCCATTCAAAAGTTTGGCGAAAAAGTTGAGATTGTACGCTTTGTTCGATACGGAGCTTTCGAGAAATAATTTTGCTCCAAGACATTTTTATGTCACTTGTCCTTTTTATTGGATCAGGTATAACCATGATGATCCTTGTGCTCCATAAGCACATGGAAATTACCTATGGTAAAGGCCTGATCCTTAAAGGATTTGCGCACAGGGCGGATGGGCGAGTGCGTACAATAATTCACACCACCCACAAGGTTGTGCCGTTCTTTAGACGTCGATATGTTGCTCGATTTATCCACATGGGTATAATCGTTGTGTTGCGTGCTATGATAGCGACGTGGAAATGGACTGGTTCAATTAGTCATACGATTGCCCGCACATTTTCAAAGAATGAACCCAAGGTATTGGGTGAGGGTGCATCAATGTACATTAAACAGATCACTAAAGACAAAGACGCAGGAGACAAAAAATAATCCTCGCGCGTATGCCATCTTAGCTCAGTTGGTAGAGCAACTGTTTTGTAAACAGTAGGTCCCCGGTTCAAGCCCGGGAGATGGCTCCAAAACAAATCCCGCAAGGGGTTTTTGTTTTGGAGCCATCTCAGTACGCAAACTGCTTTGCGTACGTCCGGGTTTGAAAACCGCAGCCATGTTTTTGTTTTACAAAAACAGGCGAGGTGGGGTCGAGAGCACTTAGTCCGCGCAGAGTGTATTCACCCGAGCAGACTTAGTGACTCGTGACCAAGCCTTTATCCCGGGAGATGGCTCCAATTAAAAAATTCCCTTCATGGGAATTTTTTAATTGTGTTTATTTGCTATAATGAACCCATTATTATCGGTATAAAGTATTATCAATATCATGTTTTACATTATTGGCGCAATTGTGTTTTTGCTCGTCATCAGCCTTCGTCAGGTGAATCAGTACGAGCGCGGGGTGAAATTCACAATGGGTAAATTTAGTAGTGTGATGAGTCCTGGATGGAGGGTTGTGTTGCCTATATTCCAGTCATATCAAAAAGTTGATATACGTGTAAAGGCGACCGATGTTCCAGACCAAAATGTTATCACTCGTGACAATATTTCGGTAAAGGTAAACGCAGTTATTTACTACAAAGTTGATTCTGCAGAAAAAGCCATCCTTGAAGTTGAGGATTTCATGTATGCTATTTCGCAGTACGCACAGACAACGATGCGAAACATTGTTGGTGAAGTGACACTTGATGAACTTTTGACTCAGCGTGAAAAAATTGCAACTCGTATTCAGGAGGTTGTGGCGAGTGATGTTGTTGCGTGGGGTATTAAAATAAACAACGTTGAACTCAAAGACGTGAGCCTTCCACCTGAAATGGAACGTACTATTGGTAAACAAGCAGAGGCAGAACGTGAAAAGAGGGCAACTATCATTTCATCAGAAGGTGAACTTGCTGCTGCAAAAAATGTCGCCGATGCGGCAAGGCTTTTGGCGGATTCTCCAGGGGCACTTCATCTCCGTACACTTCAATCGATTAACGATATTTCATCAGATCAATCAAACACTGTGGTGTTTGCGGTACCGCTTGAAATACTTCGTGCTTTTGAAGGTATGAGTAAGAAATAATCTTGTTTTAGGTAGATATGTGAAAACCCTCGCTCTGTGCGGGGGTTTTTGGTATATTAAGTGTCTATATGGATACAGAATCAAACAAGGGGCATTTGCACCCTATAACGTCCGTTATACGCGAAATAGCGACTATTTTTGATCGTATTGGCTTTTCTGTGGTACAGGGACCAGAGCTTGAAGATGAGTTCCATAATTTTGATGCCCTAAACGTACCTGCTGATCATCCAGCTCGAGATATGCAGGACACTTTTTGGATAAAAACGAAACCAGGTGAAGTTCGTAAAGTTCCTCGTACACACACCTCCTCGGTACAGATTCGATTCCTTGAATCTATTGCCGCAAATCCCCAACCATTCAAAGTTATTATGCCGGGCAAGGTCTACCGAAATGAAGCAACTGATACAACTCATGAGGCGCAATTTTTTCAGGTTGAAGGTTTGTATGTAAATAAAACGGTATCAATGGCAGAGCTCAAAGGGACACTTGAGCGTTTTTGCAGTGAATTTTTCGGCCCTGATGCAAAGATACGATTTCGTTCGAGTTATTTTGGTTTCGTTGAGCCAGGTGTTGAAGTGGATGTCTGGTGGAAAAATCGTTGGCTTGAAATATTTGGTGCCGGTCTTGTTCATCCAAATGTAATTAAAGCATCAGGTCTCGATCCAAAAGAGTGGCGTGGATTTGCTTTTGGTGGAGGTCTCGATCGACTCCTTATGGTTCGTTATGGTATTGATGATATTCGACATCTTTATAGTGGTGACCTTCGTCTCATTAACCAATTCTAAATATGAAAGTTTCTTACGCGTGGTTACAATCGTATTTTACAACCGCATTACCTGATGCGAAAAAACTTGAAGCGCTTTTCAATGCGCACGCCTTTGAGGTTGAAGGAGTTGAAACGGTTGGTGGTGATATTGTTCTAGATGTTAAAACACTTGCAGATCGAAATCACTACGCACTTTGCCACCGAGGTATTGCTCGTGAGGCAAGCGCTATTGCTCGATTGCCTTTGGTTAAAAAACCAATTCCATCCATTGCTATTTCCACCGCAGTTCTTGTTCCAAAAATAATTATTGCTGAGGCAGATTTATGTCGAAGGTATATTGCTCGGAGGATTGAAGGGGTTACTGTTACGGACGAATCGTTATTCAAAACCGCGCTCGAGACTATCGGTGCTCGCTCAATAAATAATGTCGTCGACGCTACAAACGTTGTCATGTTTGATATCGGCCAACCACTTCATGCTTTTGATGCCGATAAAATAAAAGGTGCAATCGAGATTCGAAAAGCATTTGAAGGTGAGACAATAACCCTCCTTGATGGCCGTGAGGTTGTACTCAAAGAATCTGATTTACTTATTGCGGATGATGAGGGTCCATTGGTTATTGCCGGGGTGAAAGGGGGAAAGAGGGCAGAGGTCACCACTTCGACAAAAAATATCATCATTGAATCTGCAAACTTTCACCCAACAACAGTAAGGAGGACTTCAACTCGTCTCAATCTTCGTAATGATTCATCAAAACGTTTTGAGAATGAAATTACTCCAAACTTGGCGCTCGAAGCAATGGAACGTGTCACCGCGGCGATTATTGAGTCGTCCCCAAAAGCACTCGCTGGTGTCATTGTTGACGTGTATCCAAAGCCGGTAAAACCATGGACCGTTTCATATGAACTAAAGCTCGCGTCAGAAATGATTGGTATTCCAGTTTCAAAAGAAACCGTTCTTGATATTTTAGGTAGGCTTGATTTCAGTATCGTCGATAAGGGCTTGGTTCTTGATATAACACCTCCTCTAGATAGGCTTGATATTCAGATTCCTGAAGATATTTCTGATGAATTGGCACGCCTTATTGGGTACGCTGATTTACCTGGAAAAGATACTCCAGAGGTACCACGAGTTGCTATCGATAAAACATTTTACTGGGCAGAGAGAGTGAAAAATATTCTTGTAGCTCAGGGTTTTTCAGAAACGCTTCTTTATACACTTGTACCAAAGGGTGCTTTTGAAATCTTGTATCCACTTGCGAGTGACAAGGCGGCGTTACGCGAATGCATTAGTCCCAAGCTTATTGATTCTCTTGTGGTCAATAGTCGAAATGCTGATTTACTTTCTCTTGATGCAATAAAGATATTTGAAATAGGGAAAGTTTTTCCAAGCGGGGGTGAAAAAACTGTTTTAACCTTTGGTGTATCTCAGATAAAAAAGAAAAAAGGTGTTACAGCTGAAAGTGTAGTGCGAGATGTTCTTGCTACTCTTGAAAAAGAAATTGGCGCTGTGTTTGGTAGTGACGTTGAAGTAGGTGAGTACGGTGCTGTGGTCGAGGTTGATTTTGATGCCGTTGTTGCACAATGTATTCAATCTGGAACAGTGGCCGATCTTCAGTTTGAAATACTTCCAAAAGGTTTGAAATATAAGCCATTTTCACACTATCCATTTATGACGCGCGATATTGCGGTCTTTGTTCCAAAAGAAGTTGAAAATTCTTTTGTTCTGAAGGTTATAACAGATAATGCTGGCGACCTTCTTGTGAAGTATCGTCTCTTTGATGTGTTTACAAAAACAATTGATGGGGTAGAGAAGACGTCGTATGCGTATCGACTTATATTCCAATCATTCGAACGAACGCTCCTTGAAGCAGAGGTTGCGACTATTATGGAAACAATAACGACAGTGATGCACGCACAAACTGGTTGGCAGGTACGATGAGGTAATTAAAAAAACGCATGAGCCAAGGTGGCTCATGCGTTTTGTGCTGCAGAAAGACGAATGCTTTTTGCAACAGCTCCATACAGTTTACAAAT
Source organism: uncultured bacterium (assembly GCA_903842365.1). Taxonomy (GTDB): domain Bacteria; phylum Patescibacteriota; class Minisyncoccia; order Phycocordibacterales; family UBA6065; genus CAIMLU01. Next base: position 1,681 of record CAIMLU010000011.1, on the reverse strand, counting down.
ACCACTCTCCACATACATATGAGGTACTGAGAGCTCAAGGTTATTTGATGCAATACGTACAACATGAGCGATAAGCATTCCCGTTTGAGGTGCCCATAACACATGGCGATTTATAACAGCCTCAATTGCTTCAGGGGTAAGACGATCAGAGGCATCATCTGCAATTGATTCAGCTTTTACCCATATTGAATTGACATCTTTTTTTATTACGTCTAGATATTGTTTGCTATAGCGAGCAACGTAACGAAATGCAAACTGATCCACAATAAACCCTCTTGATTTGTGTGATTGATAGTTATCAAGAAGTAGTCGTGCGGAGCAGATCTTGCAGAATATTTCAGCCAATTCTTCTTCTGTTGGTTCAAGGAACAATAGGTTCATACTTTTACCATATTGGTTTTTAAAAGGGATTTTGTCAATTAAAACGTTTGCGTAAAAAAAGCCGTTCAATCCCTTTTAGGACAACGGCTCGAAAACTTTTACTGAATAACACTAGGTATGCAGAGTACGGTATTGGCATACAGGCATTCTGCAACACTTCTACCCTGCATTTCCGTGAGGTTGAATTCACGCATGAGAACGGGTTGGAATTTCGATATCAGGGATTCATGTGTCTCTGCGCCAATAAACGAAATATCTTCCCAACACGGAGAGAATTCTTCTCTGAACTGAAGAACAATCCCTTCAAGAATTCCCCACAAAGAGACAATCTCTTCGTCATGTTTACCACCGTACATGGCATGAAGGCTTTCGTGTATAAACAGGGTTTGATCTACCTTTAGATCAAACTCGAGCGAGTCGAAATGATTTGCAATGAGTCTGTTAAGGACTCTGGGTAACTGATTCGGAGAGAGCATTTGTTTTGATGGTAATACTCAGGCGTTCAAATGTCAAACCATTTTTCTTCAATATAAAAAAGGTGCGTAATGGGCCTAAAGCCACACTACACACCCCAGACTGTTCTAGAGACGTTCTGTTATCTCCGGAAGGTAATCGTTTCCAACTTTGCGAAGATGGCCGCAAAAGGCTTTTACACCATTGTAACCACCCGCATACGCTCTGGCACTCATCAACCACGCCGAGTATTCCTTTTCATTAATACTAGCAAGCCTGATTCCAGCATAACAGATGCACTCGAGGATAGTTATTTCCTCAGATGCACTGAGTATTCCGAGGGGTTCTTGGATGAGTGTACGGTAATACACCGCATCCACTTTGTCCTGTGGGAACCACATGCTTATTATCTTTAATACGGCGTTCGACTTCACTGGACCTAGCACCACGTCGGCGTATGTCCACCTCAGCACTGAAACATACTGGTCACTCGTAAGGACTCCCATCTGTTTCAATACTGCCACTGAACTGTGTTGTTTTTTGACCTCCATTTGTTCTATTTGGGTTTGGTTTCACCATCTTTTATCGAGATCGAGGAAGATTAACAGCCTTCTCACTGATTCCAGATAGTGTTTTCATCGAGGCTGGTTGCCCAACCGGAAAGTCAAAATAAAAGAGCGATGGTTATTCTAGCATCTTTTTCATATAAGTCAAATTCTTGCAGTGGCACTCTCAAGTTCCAACTGCCCGATATGATTAAGCCATGTATACACATGTATGTTGGAACGAACGTGAACAGATAGGGCTCATGAAGGCTAGTCGAATGAAGGTATCAGAAATTGCGAGG
>CAIMLU010000010.1 GCA_903842365.1 uncultured bacterium | reverse complement strand
TTAGTAAACTGTTGATTTAAACCACTCATCCATCCCTCCAGGTCAGGCCCTATTATACAGGTCTTATCTTTTTTTCAAACAACACTGAGTTTTATTACCTGTTCAAATAAGTAATAGTTAATTGGAGGCATGTTGCAAATATAACCCACAATAGATAGGGGGTTTGAATGTATGCAATCCATTTCATATATGGATATATCGCAATAATTGACCAGACGAGCGTTCCTAAAACGAGAAGGATGTCGATTGCCGCTAATGTGTTGTTTTTGAGACCAAATTGGAGCGGTGTAAATATGAGATTAAAAACAATATTCAAAATGAATGGTAATGCGACAATGAGAGGGATTTCTTTTTTAAACGCCATGAAAAAAACTTTTCCAAAAGAAATGGTGATTAAAACATACAGAAATGTCCATGCTGGTCCAAAGACCCAAGCAGGAGGGGACCATGTTGGTTTTATGAGCGTCGAGTACCAATTATATGGGTTATTCATAAAGTGTGCGTTGTTTTAGTTCTGTAAGATGTGAAAAAACACCCCAAGATAGTATGGCCACAATATAATCGCGAGTACTCCTTTCCAGAAAGAAAGTTGTAGGAATCCAATAACAAAAAGCCAAGCACCTATCCAAAGTCCAGCATAACCCCCGTGCTCAATTTTTGTTTTATTCATAGTATTAATTGTAGCATTATCCTCGTACATGGATACACACCTATTACTCGTGAGTAATAGGTGTGTAGGTAATAACTCTGGCGTACAGTGTCCAAGCACCTACATCTATTCAGCGTGAGTGATTGGGAATGTGAAAACACCCCTGCGGTGCATTATCAAAACAAACATGATCTATTCGGTGTCGAAATAATTAATCGGTAGCTCGCGCCACATTCCTTCAGCGAGGTCACCGATTTCTAGTTTGCCTATTTTTTCGCGGTGCAGATTTATTACTATATAGCTCTGGCTTGCGAACATGCGTCGTATTTGACGATTACGGCCTTCATACAGTGTGATTTTTGCTTCCCTGGGTCCGATAATTTCAAGTTCGGCTGGTGCGCATGGATTATATTCACCTTCGAGCATAAGGGTTCCTGCTTTAAACAAAATCACAAGTTCTGGTGAAAGGTCACGATCGATTGTGACATGATATACCTTTGGTATATGGCTCTTCGGTGACGTCAGTCTGTGGGCAAGAGGTCCTTGGTCAGTTATGAGAACGAGGCCACTCGTGTCCTTATCAAGCCGACCCACGGTTGTTATTTCTGGATTTCTTCTAAGCCATTGTTCCGGAACGTATTCATATACTGTTTGACCTTCATTCGAACTTTTCGAACAGACGACATCAACAGGTTTGTTAAAGGCAATGAGGATGCCGTTCGGGTGGTCTAATGGCTCGCCGTCAAAGAGCACATCAGTGGCATTAACCTGCATTCCTGGGTCAGAGGCTTCTTCATTACGCACGGTGATGATGCCAGCGCGTAAAAGTTCGCGTACTTCTTTGCGTGTTGCATATCCTAATTTTGAGATCAGTCGATCAAGTCGTTCCATAAAAAGCATCATAGCAGAGTGGGGGAGGTTTGGCGCGGTTGTGTATGAAAGCAAAAACACGAGCACTCTCATATTTTTGTTTCGTGGGGAGTGTGATATGTTTATTTACTATATGGAACAGACGCAGAATAAGGTTGTTTCGACAAAATACGGAGATATGTTGAGTGAAGTTGGTAAGCAGTTGGGGAAGAGGAAGGGAGACATCATTAAACGTACGCTTCTCATCGCCTGGCCTTTTATGGTTATCGGGGGATTTATTTATCTATCACAAGAATCGACGTGGTTTAAACTGGCGTTTGAGAAACACACTGCAAGATTTTTATGGATCGGCTCTATTACTTTCGTTGCCACATTCCTTTACTATGGGTTCGTGGGTTATATTGTTTCTATAGAGAAGCGTCTCTGGATTGATTCAGCTTTTGATAAGCGATTTCTTAGTTCAAAGGAGAGTTGGGGTGTCGCGCTCAAACTCTCTTTTCCTGTACTTGGTTTATTCTTGCAAGTCTTTCTGCGATACGCTCTGCCGGCAATGGTAGGATTTGCTTTGCTTTTCAAAGGGCTCCTGATGCTTAATACATCAGATTTTGTTACCTCTACGGGCCAGACAAATGTCCCAGTTTTTCTTGGGAGCTATTTTGGTTTGATAGTTGCGCTTATTGTTTGCATATATTACATACGGGTAAAGTTGCGCTACGTTACTTTTCTTTTTCTCGATATGTACAATCCACAGACGTACACACACGCATTGCTGTTTAAAGAGCTTAAAAAACTCAACATCGTGACAGGTAGCGAAAGTTTTAAGAAAGCACTTATTGTCAATGTGGGTTTCGATTCGTTGCGTTCCGTTATTCAATACACAATGGATATTATCCTTGCGGGCCTGGGTTCATTAGGATCAATCGGAGGTTTCGTCTCAGCTGTTGCTCGTCCATTGGCTGAGGAAGTAAATCGTCAGGTTGTGAGTTTTGCGAAACTTGCAGCTATTTATATTCTATACATGGAAGCGAGGTTGGTTCTCTATGGTGATTCACAAAAAATGAACGAGTATATCTATTCACTCGTGTCTCAAAATATTCAGGTTGATGTGGTGAAAGAATAGAAGGCGGGGGGGGGGGGGGGGTAGACCGTTGCTCGGTTAGTACAGGTTTCCTGCCTTCATCAAATGAGTACGTTCTCGAAAATCCAGGAGAACCTTTTCGAATTCATCACGAAACTGCTCCCAGCAGTTTTTCGTCTCTCGCAAAATCAAAATCGCCGAAAAGGGAGAAATTCGGTCAAGCGCTCGTTCGTTGCCGTCGCTCCTCACTCCGCCTGACCACGCTCGCGCTACCTGTTCTGCTAAACAGGTGCCAGTGCTTGCCTTCGAATCCACCGTCGCCAGTTTTCACCCATTAGGAAAATTGGTGAAAAGCTGTCGACGCGGTGTAGTCGGGTTAAGTACTCATACAGTCAGCTACCATAAGGCTGATTTAACACACCTCGTTTACTTAAATAAGGTACGTGGGTCGCTAATCAGTAGACACTGATAGTGGTAAGGGTCAACCACCATTTTCACAAATGTATCAAGTCATTCACTGGTCTGACGATTCTCCCAGTTTATTTGAAGATTCTACTTGTTGCATTTTTCTAAAGCACAATACTGGGTAAATTAAGGAATCTTGTTTGTCGCTTCGTTCAATCGAGACTTTACTAATAAGTATCCAATTATCCAGAATTCACCAATTGTAGCAGGCAACGCCAACATCTCAGCGAACATCTTTTGCTCAGGGAATAAAATTAAACTAAAAGTAGAAAGTATATAGCCAATTCCACCAGCAATTAAAAATCCGACCAATGCTCGATGCATTCTTGCTTTAGCGGCAAGATACGCCATTGGTAGTAACCATAGTCCAAAAAATACACCTGATACTAACCACAGTGATTCATGTACATTGAATAAACTAAATACAGTTACTGCCGACTCACCAGCAATCGCTGCAGTAAGTGCGCTAAACCAGAGTGCAGAGGATACAAGAATCATCGTTGCATTCACCATGCCAAAGGCGGCAATCAGTCCAGCAGAAAAATCGTTTAGATTCCTAAATAATTTATAAAACCAGACAGCTGCCAACGCTTGAAAAGCAACAAGGAGTAATTCGGTTGCAATACCAATACGGGCCAAGGATTCTTTTTCCAATAAGTTTACAGCAGTGGCAAACGCGTCACCGTCAACGTATATGTTGCTTCTGGCGAACAGGTACGTAAACATTCCTGTTAAAGCTAATCCTAAATATAAAAATCCAGTTATTCTTGTGTCGGTTAAAAATGTGTTGCTAATCATATTTTAATTGTAACACAACACGAAGGTAATTTAGAATAAATTACGTACTTAAACTAAAGTAGATATTTTTTGTCTAACAAGATAAGTGTAGGTATCTCATTTGGAATTTTTTCCATTAAAATGCAAGACCTGAGACGACCGTAAATACACCTGCAAGTAAAAATATTTCTTCTAGTCCATGGAGAATGATCGAAAACCAAATACTTTCAAAACGACGTACTGGTAGACACCATGCAAGTCCACCAAAAATAAAAGCAAGCATTTGCACTGGTCTATGCAAATGATAAAGAGCAAAAAGTACAGAGTTAGCTACCCAGTCCCACGTACCAAACACTCCTCTCATTTTTGGTAACAAGATACCTCTAAAAAGTAGTTCTTCACCCAAAAAGTAATTAAATACACAAGAAACAAAAGCAACACTCAGCAACCACCATGAACCAATAAATTCTGGTACAGCTAAGGATTGAATGGTAAGTACTGGTAAAGAATCCAAAAATGGAAACGGGAGAAGAATCAAGCTACCAATACATTCTTCCAACGGCGTTAATTCAAATAATGCGTAAAATAAAAAAGCTGGAATAAGTCACCAAAATAACTGGTAGCTCGCTTTACCATTTTTCGGATCAATTGGTTTTTATAGCCATATTCTTTTTTTAATAGCCGTCCAAGTAAACTCATCTAATTCACGGTAAAGAATAAATAGAGAGACCACGAACTGCCAAACCATTCCACCAATTAAAAAAAAGCCAAGTTGCTAAACCGTCGCCATGAAAAAAGAGTGGAACAATCACAAACGCTGATAGTGGCATCGGAATGGTTACAATCGTCCGTATGAACAATATTTTCCCCAAGCTATACTGCTCGTCTCTGGTGTTTTTAGGATGAATTTTATTCATTTATACAACTATAATTACCGCAAAAGAAAATCACGCCATTTCTAGCGGATTTTCAATTTGCGGAGACGGAGAAATTCGGTCACAGATAATTTTCTGCTGAAAATTTCCGCGACCCCAGCTCGGTGCCGTCGCACCTGCGCTTTTCTCATCCCACCGTCGCCAGTTTTCACCCATTAGGAAAATTGGTGAAAAGCTGTCGATGCGGAGACGGAGGGGGTTTCGAACCTTACAGGTTCAGTACCCGTTTTCCATTTTCTCGTATGGAAATACTCGAAAATATGGAAGAACGGCTTCGAATCCCTCGCGCACAGTCTCCCAGACTGTGCTCATCTCTCGCAAAATCAAAACCGCCTAAACAGCGGTTTGATTTGTGCGGAGACGGAGGGATTCGAACCCTCGAGGCCTTATAAGGGGCCTGCCTCTTTAGCAAAGAGGTACATTCGACCACTCTGACACGTCTCCGAATATATTTTTAAGTATGTGCTGTCTTTGATCTGCCGATACTCAACCCACAGAAGATAACACAAACAACGATTTTTGTTTATACTTGTGCGCATGTCAAAGAAATGGATCATTCTCCTTACTGTTTTTATTGATGTGTTAGGCGTTGGTATCATTATTCCAGTTTTACCATTCTATGCATCTTCGCTTGGTTTCTCTGACTCTGGCATCACCCTCTTGTCAGCGGTTTATTCATTGTGTGCTTTTCTTTCAGCTCCAGTCTTGGGTGCCCTATCAGACAGGGTGGGGCGTAAACCAGTCCTCATTGGGAGCATTTTGAGCACATCGCTTGGCTGGCTCGTTTTTGCTCTCGCTTCAAACCCTCTCATGTTATATGTTGGGCGTATTATTGATGGCTTGGCTGCGGGAAATTTTTCGACAGCACAAGCATACTTGTCTGATATATCACGTGATGCAAAAGAACGAAGTCACAACTTAGGACTCATTGGTGCGACGTTCGGTGTTGGCTTTATTTTCGGTCCACTTTTTGGTGGCCTCCTTGGTGCTTTCTCACACACACTGCCGTTCTTTGTTGTGTCGATACTCGCATTTGGTAATAGTCTATTGGTATGGGTATTCCTCCCAGAAACACTTACACGAAATGAAACGAAACATCGTTTTTCATTTTCTACTATCAATCCATTTATTCCCCTTCGAAGGGCACTGCACAATAAAGCGTTAAAGAGTGGGCTCATTTCATGGCTCCTCTTTAGTGTCGCGATTTCAATACAACAGAGCATTTCATCTCTTTTTATTGCTCGTACACTTGGTTTCTCCGAGTTCGGTGCGGGTATTTACATGTCACTTATCGGTGTCGCAATCGCACTCAACCAAGGTATTTTTATTCGAAAATTTTGGCTTAAACAATTCAAGGAATCTTCATTGTCGATTTACATGTTTCTTGTGTTGGCCATTGGTTTTGCTGTGACATCTATAGGGTCTTTGTGGGGGATTGCGTGTGGTGCCATCGGGCTCGTGCTTGGGCAATCCATTCTGCGAATCGTTATTACAAGTGAAGTGATTAGTCTATCTAATGAAAAAAAAGGGGAAGTGCTCGGCGTGCTGTCATCACTCATGTCTATTGGTATGGTGATTGGTCCGCTCTTCGCAGGATTTGTATTTTCAATTTTTGCGGCGTTTCCGCTTATGATATCAACCATCGTTTCACTTGTTGGTTTTATGCTCATGCTCCGCAGCAAACCCCTCTTGGTTGATAAGGGGATTGCCATCGACCAACCAGAAGCCTTTTAACCAGCAAAAGCAATTGGTACCACTTTTCGTGCGCCCGCTCGCACGAGCGCTCGACGTGCTTCACCGAATGTTGCTCCTGTGGTTGTGACGTCATCAATAACAAAAATCGTTTTACCTTTCACAAGGGTTTCATGTGCTTCAAAGGCCCCTTTTAGATTTTCAACGCGCTCAGTTTTTGTCTTACCAACCTGATCTGATGTTGTACGAACTGCCCGTAAAGCCTTTACGCATACATTAAATTCAATCATCCTTTTTTCTTTTTTTATACTCTTGAGGATGTCGTGAAGGTGATTGAATCCACGGTTTCTTACTTTTATTGGGTGTGTTGGTACAGATGTAATAATAATGTCTGACATTGTTCCTGTATCAATATCTGCCGACATATCAAGTATTATTTCTGAAAATATGTGTGCCATAGTGGTTATACATTCGGTATTTCCAGTTGTTTTTGATTCAATGATGATATCGTGTATTAATTGGTTTTTATATGTGTGTATAATACTAATACCTCCACGATCGAATATGGTTGGCGTTGGAAATATGTCGTCCCTGATCGCTGCTTGAATGCGCGCCAATGCCTCACTCGGAGGAAAGAGCAGATGTAGTACTATTCTTGCCAATAGTTTCATTTCTTTATGATATACTAAATTGGTTCTATTGCTATGTTCAATTTAAGCTCACTCTTTAATACCTTCTTCAAGAAAACGCCAGAAAGTGTTCTTGGTGTTGATATCGGATCTTCTGCCATAAAAGTTGTTCAATTACGAAAGAAAAATGGTAAAGCGATTCTTGAAACATACGGAGAGTTATCCCTCGGACCTTACGCTGGAACTGAAATTGGTCGAGCGACAAATCTTCCGCAGGAAAAAATTGTTGAAGCCCTCAAGGATCTGATTAAGGAAGCAAATGTAAGCACCACTGTTTGTGGAATGTCCATCCCCGCATCTGCGAGTCTTATTTCATTTATTAAAATGCCAACGTCTGATCCACGTCAACTTGAGACGGCGGTTCCTCTTGAGGCGCGCAAGTATATTCCTGTCCCTATTACCGAAGTTTCATTGAACTGGTCGGTCATTCCAGAGAACGTTCACGAATTTACTAATGAATTCGAGGCGCACGAAGAAGCGAGGAAAACTGATGGGCCACAGTCGTCCGAAGTCCTTCTTGCTGTTATTCACAACGATGTTCTTTCAAAGTACAATCAAATATTACGTGACGCGAATCTACAAACGAACGCCCTCGAGATAGAAATTTTTAGTAGTATGCGCGCCATCATCGAACAATCACTTGATGCTGAACTTGTTTTTGATATGGGGGCAGGTTCAACAAAGCTTTATATTATAGACAGGAATGTGTTGCACGCAGCACATACGGTTAACCGTGGTTCACAAGAAATCACTCTCGCTCTCTCACGATCACTTTCAATGTCAGTTGGCGACGCTGAACACATTAAACGAACAGTTGGTATTTCAAATGAACCTGAAAAGAGACAGGTGAGGGAAGTTATTTCACTCAACCTTGATTATGTTTTTACTGAAACAAATCGTGTTATTTTGAACTATCAGAAAAAAACAGGAAAAAATGTCTCACGCGTTATTCTCACTGGCGGTGGATCTCTTCTCAAAGGGTTTTTGGAACTTGCACGTGCCAAGTTCCAGATTGAAGTTGTCCTCGGCGATCCATTCGCAAAAACAGAAACTCCTGCTTTCCTTGAACCAGTTTTGAAAGCAGCAGGTCCCGGGTTTGCAGTTGCTATTGGTCTTGCGTTAAAACAGCTCCAAGATTAAAAAACATCCACGTTGTGAACGGCGGATGTTTTTTAAAAAAGTGTGGATAGCCACAAGCGGTGTCGGGTGATAGAATAGTCGGCATAGCTTTCGGGTGCTCTGTGCACTCGTAACCATATACAACATGGAACCTCGATTTCAAACTTCGTTCATACCAAAGAAGGCGTCTGTCACTCAATCTGTCCAGACACAAAAGAGCACGATAAATCTCTTTTCAGTTGTTTCTATTATGATATTCGTCATGACTCTTGCTAGTACGGGTGGCGTATTTTTGTATAAAAACATGGTAAACAAGGATATTATTACCACTGGAGAGGAGATTAAAAAATATCAAAATAGAATTGATCTAAATTGGATCAACAATAAAGCTATTCCGTTCGATGCACGTATTGAATCGGCAAAAGGTCTTCTTAGGGGTCATCTCGCTTTCTCTCAGTTTTTTAAAATACTATCAACCTCAACCGTTGGGACTGTTCGATTCCGTGATTTTTCATACCAATACCTCTCGGATGATAAAATAACAGTGACACTCAAAGGCGAAGCCATCAGCTTTTCTGCCATTGCTTATCAATCTGATTTTTTTACGAGGCAGGGAACCTTTCGTGAATTTGTGATTGGTGATTTAGCCCTTCAGTCTGATAGCACGGTTGGTTTTAGTGTTGTGGGGACAATTAACCCAAAGACGATAGCGTATTCAAACTTGATCTCAGTACCAAAACCTACTACTGTTAGTACCTCTACTTCCGTCTCTACTACTGGTACCTCTACCTCTAACCAATAAAACCTATGACGAACATTACATCGATTGTACTCATACTCGTTTCGGTTGGAATCTTTTTTGGGTTTATTGATCCGCAGTATGCGACAATACTCGAGACAAAAAAGAACCAGGAGTCTTTAAATCTAACACTCAAAAACGCCGTTAACCTTGATTCGCAATATCAGGAAAAAATAACTGCATTTGATGCAATAAGTGACGAATACAAAGAAAAGATTGAAAAAATGCTTCCATCTTCAATCGATAACATTCGGCTTATTATCGATCTTGATGAAGGTGTTGCATGGAAAAATTACCATATGCGCGTGAGGAATTTTAAAGCTGAAACAACCGCGGCTCGTAATTCGATTGGTGTTGATAGGAAAGCATACGGAACGCTTTCGATGTCATTTTCAACAACAGGGTCGTACGTAGCGTTCATTGCATTCCTTGGTTCGCTTGAAAAATCCCTTCGTCTCATAGATGTCACGGGCATTCAGTTTGCAGCAAACGATGCGGGTCTGTACGACTTCTCTGTAACAGCTCGAACTTATTGGCTTAAGTAAAACAACCACCATGAATGGATCAACAAACAGTCTTGTGAATACGATTATCGCTATCTGTGTTGCGGGTGGTGTTATAGGCGGTATGTATGCCTATATCGGAAGGGATCGTTCTCCTGCTATAAATGAAGAAAGCGGACTCACTTCTCAATCCGTTGATACTCGTGTTAAGGATCCAATTATTGAATCACTTGAACGAGTCTCGAAAGTTACTTTTGATGAATCAATCTTTACTGACCCTCTCTTTGTAAGTCTTTCTGATTTTGCACAACCAGTCCAGGTTCAACCAGAAGGAAGGCCAAATCCATTTTCACCTCTTCCTATTACTGCAACAAGTTCTTCGGTGGGTGATAGTGCGATTCGTGCAGTTGCTCCTGTAACTCAAGTTAAGCGATAGTTTTTTAGCTTTCATTTATAATGACAATACTTGATATTCTCCTCGAGCAAAAAAAAATCGATAAAAAGGCGTTAATTGCCATTCAGGAAGATACGCGGATGACTGGCGAAACAACCGAACATGTCCTCCAGAAGCACGGTGTTTCAGAGAACGATATCCTCCTTGCAAAGAGTGAATATTATGGTATTTCTGCGATGAGTTTAAGTGGCGTTGAAATTCCTTTTGATGTCCTACAGTTTATTCCCGAAGAATCAGCTAATCATTATAAATTCATACCTATTGCTGTGCGCCAGGGGGTGCTCGAAGTTGGTATCGTTGATCCAGATGATATAGAGGCACGTGATGCGCTTAACTTTATTTCTGCGCGTGCGAAAATGCCATTCAAAGCCTTTCTTGTTTCTGAGGCTGATTTCGTCCAATCGGTACAATTATACCGTGGTCTTTCCGGTGAGGTTACCAAGGCTCTTTCTGAACTTGAGACTGATATTGCTGATATTGATGCCGATGCGGCTCCCAAAAAACCAGAACCTGGGGCGGGGGATTCAAAGGCAACTATCATAGAAGACGCCCCTGTTACTAAAATCGTAGCGACAATTTTGCGTTACGCGGTTGAAGGTTCAGCGTCAGACGTTCACATTGAACGTATGGTTGATAGGTTGCGTGTGAGGTTTCGTGTTGACGGTGACCTTTTCACTTCACTCGTTCTGCCTATGAAAGTGCATGAGGCTGTTGTCGCACGTATCAAAATACTTTCAAACATGAAACTCGACGAGAAGCGTAAGCCGCAAGACGGTCGCTTCTCGGCTCGAATCGAAGGAAAAAAAATAGACTTCCGTGTTTCAACATTTCCCGCATACCATGGTGAAAAAGTGGTTATGCGTATTTTGGACCAAGATGCGGGCGTTAAAAAAATTGAGGACATTGGTTTTGATCAAAGAATCATAGACGCTATACGCCGTGCAATGGGTCGACCGTACGGAATGATTCTTATTTCTGGTCCTACTGGTTCCGGTAAATCAACAACCGTGTCAGCGATGATGAGTGAGCTCAATGATGAAAAGGTAAATATCCTAACACTTGAAGATCCTGTTGAGTACAACATTGAAGGTGTTAACCAATCTCAAGTTCGTGCAGATATTGGGTATTCGTTCGCAAATGGATTACGAACAGCGCTTCGTCAAGATCCAGATATTATTATGGTGGGTGAAATTCGTGACCGTGAGACAGCCCAGCTTGCAATTCAGGCGGCACTTACAGGTCACTTGGTTATTTCAACCATCCACACCAACACAGCCATTGGAGTCGTTGCCCGTCTTGTTGATATGGGGGTTGATCCGTATCTTATTGCACCAACACTTATCATGACGCTCGCACAACGTCTTGTTGGTAAAATCGCGCCAGGATGTGAGAAAGCCATTCCTGTGCAGGACAGCATAAAAATTATGCTTGAAAAGGAATTCGAAGATTTACCAGCCGAATATCGAGCGGGGATTAAGATTGGTGAGAACGTGTATAGCGCAGAGCCATCTAATATTTACCCGACAGGTATTAAGGGTCGTGTTGCAGTTGCTGAAGTTGTTGAATTTGATCATGAATTTGAACGTGCGATTCTTGCAAATAAGTCAGAAGAGGATCTCTTCAAGATTGCTCGATTGAAGGGCTTTACAACAATGAAAGAAGACGCAATGATGAAGGCATTCGATAAAAAGATTCCATGGAGCGCCGTTAATGAGCTTTAATGGTATACTTTAGAAACACATTACATTAATTCCATCTATATTTATGGCAGACGAAAAGAAATTAAGCATAATGATTGTTGACGACGATAAATTCCTCCTGGGGATGTATGCTCTTAAATTCCAGAATAATGGCTACGACGTAGAAGCTATTAACGGTTCTCCAGACGCCCTCGTAAGGCTTCGTTCAGGCGCAGCAAAGCCAGATATCTTGGTGCTCGACATCATCATGCCGTACATGACGGGTCTTGAACTCTTAAAGATAATCAAAACAGAAAAGCTTGCCGAACAGTCGGTTGTTGTAATGCTTACAAATCAAGGTCAGTCGTCTGATATTAATGCAGCACAGGCGTTAGGGGTTGAAGGGTACATCGTTAAAGCAAGCACTATTCCTTCGGAAGTTTTGGTTGAGGTTCGAAAGATATATGACGAACATCGCGGTTCAAAGGTGGCAAAAGCAGTTTAGTTTTACACATCTCACTTTTATAGTTCCTTAGTCCATGGATTACAAACAAGAATTTCAGGATTTAATAGATATCGTTATGAAGGAGTCCGCTTCGGACTTGCATATCTCTGATGGACGTTACCCAACCATTCGTGTGTCGGGTTTTCTTGTTCCTATAATGAGTAAGAAAATTCTTACCAAAGAAGATACGCTCAAGTTTATGGGTGTTGTTTTGAATCCAGACGACAAGGCGCTTTTTATAAAAAATAAAGAAATAGACTTTTCGTATGCGCATGGCGATACTGCCCGTTTCCGTGGCAACGGGTTCTTTCAACAGGGTGCTGTGTCGTTTGCGTTCCGCCTCATCCCAAACAGAATTCGTTCTTTTGAAGAACTAAACCTACCATCAATCCTCGAACGTTTTACTGAAAAGCAACAAGGATTCTTTCTCGTCGTGGGTCCTGTTGGACATGGTAAATCAACAACGCTTGCTGCGATGGTCGATAGAATTAATGAAAACAGTGCGGAGCATATTGTTACAATCGAAGACCCCATTGAATATACGTACAAACAAAAAAAATCTGTTGTCGATCAACGTGAAGTGCGTGTAGATACGTATGACTTTTCAACTGCACTCAGAAGCGTTTTTCGTCAGGATGTCGATGTTATTCTTATCGGTGAAATGCGTGGAACTGAAACAATGGCAACCGCAGTAACCGCAGCGGAGACAGGTCACTTGGTTTTTTCAACTCTCCACACCAACACCGCCGCACAGACTATCAACCGCATTATCGACTCGTTTCCAGCGGCTCAGCAGGATCAGATCCGTATTCAACTTGCATCGACGCTTACCGGAATCTTTTCACAGCGCCTCATTCCTCGTATTTCAGGAGGTCTTGTCCCTGCATATGAATTGCTTGTGGTAAACCCAGCAGTTGCAAACCTTATTCGTGAAAAACGAATTCATGAAATCAATACCCTCATTGAGACCGGCATGGAAAATGACATGATCGATATGAATCGTTGTTTGTCAGAACTTGTGCGAAAAGGTGAAATAACTGTCGAGAATGCGATTCAATATTCCCCAAACCCACAAATTCTCGAACGGCTTATATAATCATATATAGTGTATACATATGCTTTTTAATTATAAGGCTCTTGATCAAAAAGGGGCCGAATCACACGGTTCGATTGATGCGGTTAGTATGGATGTTGCCATCTCATCCCTTCAAAGGCGTGGGCTTATTGTGAGTGCTGTTACACCTGCTGAAAACGTCTCTTTCTTTAAAAAAGATTTTACGTTCTTTGGTGGAGTGAAACAAAAAGACGTCGTCGTTCTCTCAAGACAGATGGCAACACTCTTTACCGCCCAAGTTTCTGCTCTCCGTATATTTAGACTTCTTGGAGGTGAATCATCGTCGTACGTTCTCTCGCGCGTGTTGAATGAAGTGTCTGATGATTTGCAGGGTGGTAGTTCTATTTCAAAAGCGCTTTCAAAGCACCCAAAGGTCTTCTCTGATTTCTATGTAAACATGGTAAAGTCTGGTGAAGAGTCAGGTCGATTGGATGAGATTTTCAATTATCTTGCTGATCACCTTGATCGTACGTACGAAGTAAACTCGAAAGCAAAGAACGCCCTTGTGTATCCTGCGTTCGTTGTCTTTACCTTCATATCCGTTATGGTTCTCATGCTTACACTCGTTATTCCAAAAATCAGTGCAATTATCACTGAATCGGGGCAAGCAATTCCGCTCTACACACAGGTTGTTATTGGAATCAGTCAATTTTTTGTTCACTACGGGTACTTTATTCTTATCATTGCGGCTGTCGGGGGATTCTTCTTGTACCAATTCTTTAAAACAGAAGGGGGCAAGAGATCGCTTGATGAAGCAAAAATAGTTATTCCTGTGGTAAAGAATCTCTACCAAAAATTGTACCTTTCACGTATCTCAGACAACATGAATACAATGCTTGTGTCTGGAATTCCTATGGTACGTGCTCTCGAACTTACCTCCGGAGTTGTTGGAAATGTTATTTATAGAGACATCATAGCCGAGGCGATGGATTCAGTGAAGGCAGGTAGGACGGTGTCTGATGCGCTTTCGAATAAAAAAGAGATTCCATCGATTATGATTCAGATGATCAAGGTTGGTGAAGAGTCTGGAGAATTAGGCAGCATATTAAAGACCCTCTCAAACTTTTATCGTCGTGAGGTGACGAGCGCCGTTGACACTATGGTTGACCTTATTGAACCAATAATGATCGTCGCTCTTGGTTTGGGTGTTGGTTTTCTCCTTACTGCGGTTCTTGTTCCTATCTACAACCTATCCTCAAATATTTCATAGACTGTTTCTACAGTATATGTGTAAAAAGAAGCGTAGTACAACACGCTTCTTTTTATTTGACTGAATCAAAGGTATACTCAGAATGATCTTCATTAGCGATACCGTTTCGATGCTCCATGGATATTGCCGGACTTATACCCTAATGATCTCAACCAATTACTTTTTATTGTATATACAATGCGACCATCATCAGGTTTTACACTTATGGAACTCCTCGTTGTTATTTCTATTATTGGAATACTTGCAGCGATTGTAATGTCGTCTCTTAATGTTGTGCGTACAAAAGGTGTTGATGGTGCTGCAAAGTCAGCCATGGGTCAGCTCCGCGCACAGGCAGAAATATATTTTGATACGTACCATGATTATGGAGTATTTACGATCGACTGTGCGGGGAATGATATGTTTAATTCGCTTGCACATATTTTTGCAAACATAAATACCCGTATTAAACCAGGCACACTTGCTTGTGAGGCAAACGGTAACGCATGGGCGGTTTCAGCAACGCTCCAGGGTGGGCCAATTTGGTGTGTTGATTCAAAAGGTCTTTCTGCGTCTACGACACGGTCGGGAACTACCTGTAACTAATACGCTTATTAATGGTCCGATGGAAATGGAATTGATGCTGGTTGCAACATGAGTTTCCTCGCAAGTTCAACAGCTATTACCAAGGGTATTACTGATGTAGTTGAGGGTATAACCTACAGCGTTATTCCAATAGCATGGGCAGTTATCACACCCTCTCAAGACACTGGCACTTATTGGTGCGTAGACTCAACCGGTGCTTCGAAATCAACATCAACCGTAACTCTCACAGCAGCTTCGACATCTTGTTAAGTTTTCTTTAAAACAAAAAAACCACCCTCGGGTGGTTTTTTTGCACCACAAGAGTATTTTTGTTTTCGTGAATGAAAACATGTCATGCTACGAGGGCACTTCCAATTTCTAATCGCTTTGTTCAAGAGATGTGGGTTGTTGTGTGGATATCTTTCCATAACACCCATTCATCACTTTATGGTACAATATGCGCATCCCGCGCAAGGATTTCGCGAGATACAGATTCCAGAGCCCACCGAATCGCTTGCAAAAGACGTTCGAGTGCTTCGGCGGGAATCTGTGAATCTTTATTAAGTACGTAATATATCAATCACTTCACTATGAAGAATTCAAAAGGTTTCACCTTGATCGAGCTCCTCGTCGTCATCGCCATCATCGGCATCTTGGCTTCGATCGTTCTCGCATCACTTAACACTGCACGTTCAAAGGGTGCTGATGCAGCAGCAAAGGCAGCCATGGGTCAGCTCCGCTCACAGGCAGAAATGTTCTTTGATGCAAATGGTGGCTCATATGGCGCAGTTGGTTTGGCATGTAACACAGCAGCTAGCTTCTTTGCAAGTTCAACTGGCATCATTGCAAACATCACAAGCAATGCGACTGCCATCAACTGTAACATTCCAACTGGTAGTGAGTCATGGGTAGCAGCAGCAACCCTCAAGGGTGGTTCATGGTGGTGTGTTGACTCATCAGGTGCTTCGAAATCAACTACTACATCAACTCTTACAGCAGCTTCGACATCTTGTTAAGTTTTCTTTAAAACAAAAAACCGCCTTATGGCGGTTTTTTTGTTTCCTTAAAAAGAGTTTGCGCGGTATAATTCACGATATATGAAAAGGGGATTTACACTGATCGAGCTTATGGTTGTTGTTGCTATTGCGACAATACTCACAACGGTTGTTATCGCTTCGACAAGTGCATCACGCGCAAAGTCGCGTGACCTTCGTCGTCAGGCTGACATTCGTGAATTACAACTTGCTCTTGAATTATACAAAGACGTTAATCGTGAGTACCCACCAACAGTGGATGGAACCACTGGTGGTACCACTTGGCAAGACCCTCTTAAGACTGGTGGGTTTTTATCACAAACAGTTGTACCACCAGTTCCACCTATTGGAGAAAATTATCGGTACGAACGGATTGCTTCATCAAACAAACATTACTGTCTTGGTATTGTTGTAGAGAGCGCACCATCAAGCATGGAAGCGTTTGATTCAACCAAATGTACATCGGTAACATTTTCACCATCGACTGTTTTTAAAGTTTACAAATAACGTATGGATTTCATTTTCTACATATTCATTACAGGTATGGGGCTCATTGTGGGTAGTTTCCTCAATGTTGTTATCCTTCGCATTGGATCAGGTTTGTCTCCAGCAAAGGGGAGGTCACAGTGTTTCTCATGTGGTAAAACGCTTACATGGAAGGAGCTTGTTCCGGTATTTAGTTTTTTTGTACAGAAGGGTAAATGCCGTGGGTGTAAGTCACGTATATCATGGCAGTATCCAGTCGTTGAAATAATTTCGACTGTTATTGTTGTCGGATCCTACGTTGTTATACAACCACTTTCGGTGATTGGTTTCGTCTCATGGATTCTTGCCGCTGCGTTTTTTCTTCTCCTCATTGTTGTATCTGCATACGATATACGGCACAAACTCATTTTTGATTTTCACTCACTCATCCTCGCGATGTTAGGGTGTGCGTTTTCATTTGTTCGAACAGGCGCATTCGTTGTACCAAATCCTAACGATCTTTTGGCCGCTATCTATATCCCATTCTTTTTTCTTATCGTTTGGATTATCACGCGCGGAAAAGGAATTGGCCTCGGTGATGCAAAACTTTCCGTCGGACTCGCTTTTTTCCTCGGGCTTTCTCAAGGTGTTGCTGCGATGATGCTTGCCTTTTGGGTTGGAACTATTTGCACCCTAGGAATCATTGCGGTGCAAAAAGTTTTTCTAAAGAAAAAAGGACTATCACTTAAATCTGAAGTTCCGTTTGGTCCATTTCTTGCGGTTGGAACTGCCATCGCCTTCTTTTTCTCTGTGGACATGGCAGCCATAGCACACTATGTCTCGTTTGGTTTATAATTGTTTCTAGTATGAAATTGCTCTCACCACACAAAAAAACAGCGAGTAGGGCAGATAGGGGGTTCACCCTGATCGAGCTTTTGACGTCGGTGGCAATCTTTTCCGTCATCACAACAGTGGCGGTATTCAATAACAGTAGATTTAATTCCTCAATCCTCCTTACAAACACCGCGTATGAAGTTGCCCTCGCGATTCGTGAGGCACAATCCTATGGTGTTAATATTAAAAAAACTGCTGGCACGGTTGCCGGTACTGGTTTACAATTTCAGTCCGGATACGGTATTCATTTTGTTCCCAATTCAGGCTCATTCTTTTTATTTGAAGACGTGAGTTCTCCACCTGATAATGATCCGCCAAATCCTGATCATGTCTACAATTCTTCTGATAGAAAGGTCGAGGTTTTTTCGCTTCGTCGTGGGGCGACCATTTCGAAAATCTGTGTAGATAATTGTGTTGATCCAGCAGAAATGTTTTCTCCTAGTGATTATCTTGATATTACTTTCTTGAGACCAAATCCTGATGCAGAAATTCGCAAGAGTGGTCAACCGGGAACATATCCATCTGCTCATATTTGCGTTAAAGCACCCGACGGATCACAGAGGAAAATTTTCGTGAATACAACTGGACAAATATCAGTTATTTCTGGAAATGCAAGTGATTGTAACTAACGCATATGCCCATCTACACACCAAAACAAAATAGAGGATTCACTGTTGTCGAAGTGCTCGTTTCAGTGGCGATATTTTCAATAGTTATGCTCGTCGCAATTGGTTCACTTGCGACTATTATTGATGCAAATAAAAAAGCGCATTCCCTTAAATCAGTCATGACGAATCTTAATTTTGCGCTTGAAAGTATGACGCGCGAAATTCGTATGGGTTCAAATTACAACTGCAGTGCTCCTTATTGTACTGATTTTATTTTCACTCCTAATCATGCTATCTGCGGTAGTTCTGTATTGCCTCACATAGAATACAAGTATGATTCTGCTAATAAAAAAATTATACGTTTGATGGGATCAAATGCTTGCGTTGATTCAACTGCTGACATGACCGCTTCGGAAGTTTCGATTGAATCAATGCGTTTTTATCCTCTTGGAATTGGCACTGATGATATTCAACCACGTATCATACTTGTTATTAATGGCACAATTGGTTTGGGTAATTCAAAGTCGAGTTTTAACATCCAGACAACTATCTCACAGAGATCAATAGACTCATAAAAACCATGACTACTCTTTCTTTTTTAAAACAGTCACCGGTTCATAAAGGCTTTACCCTTATTGAAACACTCATTGCTATTGCGGTGCTTTCTTTGGCGGTGACAGGCCCTATGACCATTGCTCAAAAAAGTCTTTCGTCTGCAATGTATGCTCGTGACCAAATAACCGCGTACTATTTGGCACAAGACGCTATTGAATATGTTCGCAATGTTCGTGATAGTAATAGGCTCCACCGAAACAACGGAAATCCAGCAACTGATTGGTTGACTGGTGGGGCAAATGGTTTAACATTATCTGAATGTATACTTGGATCACCCTGCGTGATAAATACGAATCTTGCTGCGAATGAGTCAGACGCGATACGGTCGTTTGTGCCAGGGAACGATCGGCTCTATTTTGATCCAGTAACCTCTATTTATAGTCACCAAAACGTATCTGGTTCAATTGCGACGCAGTTTTCTCGTCAAATTATCATAACTCAACCTGTTCTAGGTAGGGAGGCGGATATTTCGGTTGCTGTTAGTTGGAAGCCAAATACCTTTAGTGCTGTGAGAAAGATTACTGAAACAGAACGTATTTTTAACTTCTAATCGTTATGAATAATTTCCTTAGAAAGACGAAGGAGGGATGTGTGGTTGAAAAAGGATTTGCCATGCTCTTTGCTGTCCTTGTCTCGTCTATTATCCTCGCGATTGGTCTATCGATTTTTAATCTCACCATCAAAGAGTTAACACTTTCATCATCGGGGCGTGAATCACAGGTCGCATTTTATGCTGCTGATACGGGCGCTGAGTGTGCGCTCTATTGGAATTTCCAAAGTGCAGTAAGCATCTTTCGACCGCCATCTGCAAGTTCAACAACACCAAGTCCAAATACACAGGATTGTATTGGTACTCAACTAGGAGGATTGAGTGGCACTATAAGTGGCGCAACAACTACATACGTCTTTACCCTACCTATGGCTATAGGTACAGGGTGCGCACGTGTGACGGTTAAAAAAGGTGACACTGCTAGTGGTATTGTTAATACTGTTATTGATTCTCGTGGCTACAATATAAATTGTGACTCAGACGATGATGACAAAGTCGAACGTGGAATTCGAGTAGTGTTTTAAACTATATTTGCATCTCATGCGATCAACTATTCCAAAAGAAGCGCATGACCGAGTGCTTGTCCTCAGGCAAACGCTCGATGAGCATCGCTACAAATATCATGTCCTCGATGCGCCTACTCTCTCTGATGCGGCGTACGATTCTTTGATGCGTGAATTGGAGGATATCGAAAAACAGTATCCCGACATGGTTACCCCTGATTCACCAACACAGCGCGTTGGGGCGACACCACTTCCATATTTCGAAAAAGTTGAGCATAAAGTATCCCAATGGTCTTTTGATGACGCTTTTACAGAGGGCGATATTCGTGATTTTGATGTTCGTGTGCGTAAAATGCTTCAGGGTGCACTTGGTTGTCCTGTACAACCGACGTACGTTTGTGAATTAAAAATCGATGGTTTGAAAATGGTTCTTGAGTACAAAAAGGGAATGCTCGTCTGTGCTGCAACACGTGGTGATGGTGTAATTGGTGAAAATGTAACACAAAATGCACGTACCATTAGCGCTGTACCACTTCGCCTCACACGGCCCATTGATTGCATTGTGGAGGGTGAAGTGTGGATGTCGAAAGCGAATTTAGAAACAATAAATAGTGAGCGTGCAAAAAACAATGAAGAGCCTTTTGCAAACCCTCGAAATGTCGCGGCTGGTTCAATGCGTCAGCTTGATCCAAAGGTAACTGCGTCACGTAGGCTTGATAATTTTGTGTACGATATTGCACGTACGAGTGAGGCGTTACCAAAAACGCAATCAGAAGAATTGGAATACCTCTCACGGCTCGGTTTTAAGGTGAACCGTGAGCATATATGTTTTAGTGATATTTCGGGTGTTATTTCATATTGGAAAGAATGGACAAAGAAGGCGCCAAAGGAAGATTATTTAATAGATGGTGTCGTGGTAAAAGTTGATGAAAGGGAATATCAAGACCTTCTTGGGTATACTGCAAAAGGGCCACGATTTGGGATTGCCTTTAAGTTTCCTGCCGAACAGGTTGCGACTCAAGTTCTTGATATCATATTTCAGGTTGGACGCACTGGTGTCGTAACACCTGTTGCGGTCCTTAAACCAGTTGCAGTTGCGGGGTCAATAGTATCTCGAGCGACACTTCATAATGAAGATGAAATCAATCGACTTGATGTGCGTATTGGTGACACGGTTCTTATTCAGAAAGCAGGGGACGTCATTCCCGATATCGTCTCTGTGTTGGTTGATATGAGAACGGGGAAAGAAAAGAAATTTATTTTTCCTAAAAAAGTTGCCGGTTGTGGAGGCGATGGTTCTATTGAACGAATTCCTGGTCAGGCTGCCTATAGGTGTATTGTGCTTGATTCACCAGAGCTTACGCTGCGAAAGCTTTCTTATTTTGCGTCTAAAAAATGTATGAACATTGATGGTTTGGGTCCAAAACTTATTGCGGCATTTTATGAATACGGTCTTGTCAAAACGTATGCCGATATATTCAAATTAAAAGAAGGTGACATGTCAGCGCTTCCTCGCTTTGGTGAGAAATCAGCGCGTAATGTTATTGCGGCAATTGATGCTGTTCGTACGGTTCCTTTCGATAGGTTTCTTGCAGCGCTCTCGATTCCTCATGTTGGAGAAGAGACAGCTCGTGATGTTGCAACTTCGTTTAAAAGTATTGATGCCTTACAAAAGGCTTCTGTTAACGATATACAAAATGTGTTTGGTGTGGGCGGTGTTGTTGCAGAGTCTATTGTTGCTTGGTTTAAGGATACACAGAATAAAAAAGAACTTGATGACCTCTTGTCTTATGTAACCGTTGTTCCTCCAAAAACACCCTCGGCGTCGAGTTTTTTTGCTGGTAAAACATTTGTTATAACTGGAACATTAAAAACCTTTTCAAGGGATTCAATCAGTGAGTATATTCGCGCTCGAGGTGGCAAGGTATCAAGCTCAGTATCAAAAGAAACCCATTGTGTAATTTATGGTGAAAATGCGGGTTCAAAACTTGATGTTGCTCGAACATTGGGTGTTCGCACAATTACAGAAGAAGAGTTTTTGACACTTGAATTATAAAACATGCTGTATAAAAAGAGCCCTACAAAAGGAAGGGTTTTTTTGGTATAGTACTGTTTGTATGATAACTAAGCAGGATATAGAGAAATTGGCCGAACTCGCCCGTCTTAAATTAACAGAAGCCGAGGCGGAAAAGATGCAAACCGATATTGGTTCAATTTTGCTGTACGTTGATCAATTGAAAGAGGTGCATGAAACGACCGCAACTACTATTGTGGGTAGCAATAGGAATGTAATGCGTGAAGATATTCCACAAAACGCTGGTGGGTCATATACCCGTGCGCTTGTTGATTCTGCGCCAGCTCATGACGGTGATTTTGTAAAAGTTAAAAAGATTCTCTAAACAGTCTATGGCAAAAAGTATAATAGATTTAAAGGCACTCACTATAGAATTAGCACACGCCGCACTTGTCCGTGGTGATTTTACCGCAGCTGAACTGGCACAGGCGTACCTCGATGAAATTGCCGAGAAGAACAAGGATATTAATGCGTATTTGGAAGTTTTTGATGATGTTTTAGAACAGGCGACAAAAGCCCAAAGTTTGGTTAAGCCTGAAAATATGCTTGCTGGAATTCCTATTGCAATTAAGGATAATATCCTTATCAAAGGACGTCGCGTTGGTTCTGCTTCAAAGATCCTTGAAGGGTACGTTGCGCCATATGATGCGACTGCTATCAAAAAATTGCGTGATGCCGGTGTTGTTTTTTTGGGCCGAGTAAACATGGATGAGTTCGCGATGGGGGGATCTACTGAAAATTCGGCGTACGGAGTAACTCGTAATCCTCACGATGTATCTCGTGTTGCTGGTGGTTCGTCTGGTGGTTCAGCCGCAGCTGTTTCTATGAATGGAGCTCTTGCTGCTTTGGGATCAGATACTGGTGGCTCGGTTCGTCAACCAGCAAGTTACTGTGGTGTTGTCGGATTTAAACCAACCTATGGTTCTATTTCACGTCACGGATTGATGGCTATGGGTTCATCTCTTGATGTTATTGGTACTATTACAAAAACAGTTCGAGATTCACGCATTCTCTTTGATGCAATGAAGGGTAAAGATAGTTTTGATAGTACGTCAATCGACATACCTGCTGTTAATTCTCAAAAGAAACCAATTATTGGCGTACCTCGCTCCTTCCTTACCGGTGATGGTATAGATCCTGCGGTTATCAAAAGTTTTGATGAATCACTCAAACGCCTCGCGGGTCTTGGGTATGAAATAAAAGACATAGAACTTCCAAATATTAAATACAGCTTGGCGGTTTACTATGTGATTATGCCTGCAGAGGTTTCAACGAACCTTTCACGCTTTGATGGCGTAAAGTTTGGTGCAAAGGTTGAAGGTAAAGATCTCCTTGAGGATTATTTACTCACCCGTGCGTCGGGGTTTGGTAGGGAAGCGCGTCGCCGTATAATGCTTGGTACATATGTACTATCATCTGGTTACTATGATGCGTATTACAACAAAGCGAATAGTGTTCGTGAACTCATTAAAAATGATTTTGTAAAAGCATTTGAACTGGTCGATGTTATTGTCACCCCTACAGCTCCATCACCTGCGTTTAGGGTTGGTGAAAAGGTTTCTGATCCTGTGGCAATGTACCTCGAAGATATCTTTACTGTACCTGCGAATCTTGTTGGTATTCCTGCACTCTCAGTGCCAGCGGGGAGTGTTGAAATTGATGGGAAGAATCTCCCTATTGGCGTGCAGTTTTCAGCGAAACAGGGTGCTGAGGATCTTCTTCTTGGAGTGACCGAAGTTTTTTTGGGTGAAATTAAATAGAAGAGTGTATGAACGTCCACTTTCTTAATCTTGAATACATCATTACAGCCATTGTTGATTTTGTTCGATCAACTGATTGGATTCATGTACTCAATATATTTTTCGTTGTTGTACGATGGTTTCATATACCTGCCCTTATTATTGCCGGCTTTCTTGGTTGGGTTATATATCACTCAAAGAAAGAGCTTGGAAAGATTGTTGAAAAAGATAAACTCGTCCTACCGCATGGGGATGCAGAGGTAAAACCAAACACTAAACTCAATGAAAAGTGGCAACGCGTTGTCTCGCATGTTAACTCTCCTAATCCAAATGATTGGAGAATGGCGATTGTTGAGGCGGATATTATGCTCGACGAAATACTCAAGAGTGCTGGGTATCAGGGTGATTCACTTGGTGAACGTTTAAAGTCTGTTGATGTTGGTGATATGCAAAATCTTGACGCTGCATGGGAGGCACACAAGGTTCGTAATCTCGTTGCGCACCAAGGTTCGAATTATCAATTATCGGAGCGTGATGCAAAGAGGGTGATTGGTTTGTATAAGAAAGTCTTTGAAGAGTATTACTACATCTAAATCTGGTCTTGATCTCATTATGAAAAAATACAGAACAACGGTTGGGCTTGAAATACACGCAGAGCTTAAAACACGCTCGAAGATGTTTTGTGCTTGTGTGAATGATGCCCATGAAACTCGTCCCAATCACAATATTTGCCCTGTTTGTATGGGTCATCCAGGAACACTCCCTGTGATAAACAAAGCAGCAGTGCGTCACGTCCTTCGTGTGGGTGCCGCTGTTGGTGGTGCCCTTGAATTTAATTTTACTGAATTTGATCGCAAAAATTATTTCTACCCAGATATTCCAAAGGGATATCAATTGAGTCAGTACAAATATCCACTCGTTGTTGGTGGTTCTGTTTGCGGTGTGCCACTTACGCGTATTCACCTCGAAGAAGATACTGCTGCGTCAGGACATGATGAGGGAAACTATTCGCTCGTTGATTTCAATCGTGCGGGTGTGCCACTTATGGAACTTGTGACAGAGCCCCTCATTACTACTCCAGAGCAGGCGAGTGCGTTCGGAAAGGAGTTGCAGCTTCTCCTCCGCTACCTTGGCGTGTCGGATGCAAATATGGAAAAAGGCGAGATGCGTGTTGAGGCTAATATTTCAGTTGCGGAAGATTTGGGTACTGATGAACGCGGCTATCCAAAGGTGTTTGGTACCAAGGTTGAGGTTAAAAACCTTAATTCCTTTAAGGCAGTCGAACGTGCTATTGCATATGAAGTCGAACGTCATACTGGGCTCATTGAGCGTGGGGAAAAAATAATCCAAGAAACACGAGGTTGGGACGAAGTTGGACAAAAGACATTTAGTCAGCGTAAAAAAGAGAACTCTCATGACTATCGATATTTTCCAGATCCTGATTTACCAAAACTTGTTTTAAAGGAAGTTCCTGGTTTTGCGATTGACGATATCATGTCATCGCTTCCTGAGTTGCCACAAGCAAAGCGTAATCGTCTCAAAACCGAGTATGGTATTAAAGATGCTGATATAGAGGTTCTTGTTTCTGAGCCTGTTCTTGCACAGTTTTTTGAACATGTTGCCCTTGTGCTTGAGGATAAAAAAGACATGATCGCGCTCGCAGCAAACTACATACTTTCTGATTTCATGTCGCATATTAAGAAAAGCGATTTACCGCTCGATGAAGCGATTGCACGACTCGCTTTTTCAGCAAAAGATTTTGCAGGGCTCATCCGTATGGTAGCCACAAACGTAGTCTCATCTCGTGGTGCAAAAGACATTCTTGTTATCATGGTTTCTTTAGGTGGAAATCCAGAAACAATAGCAACTGAGAAGGGGTTGAAACAGGTGAGCGATACTGGTTCTATGGAGAAAATAGCAAAAGAGGTTATTGAGTCTCACCCCAATGTTGTCGCGGAATACAAGGCGGGTAAAGAGGCATCACTCCAGTTTTTGGTTGGTCAGGGAATGAAAGTCTCAAAGGGATCCGCCAACCCTGGCGTTCTTCGTGATACAATAAAAAAGATTATTGGTTAATTTCTCTATTACATCTCTATGGCACTTTCTGAAAAATCTGTGTGGAAGGTTGTTCTCGGACTCGTCATTGCCATGTTTATCGTGGGACTCATGGTTTCTTATGTTATTTTTCATGAGCGTTCTCTGACTCCTGTGGAAAATATTCCAGAAAATACAGCGCTCACGTTTATGGCGACAACAACCGTAACAGCAAATGGTAATCATTTTTTGGCATACAAGGCTGTGACCGAAGAAGAGAGGATTCGTGGATTGTCCGGGACAGTGCCTCTCGCATCAACATCTGCAATGCTCTTTGTTTTTCCAGCAGATGATAAGTGGGGTATTTGGATGAAGGATATGCAATATCCAATAGATGTTGTTTGGTTAGACAACAGAGGATCTGTCGTCGATATGAAAGAAAATATGTCCACCACATCATGCCGGTCAGAGCTTAATTGTAAGATGTTCTTTCCTGGTGTCATAAGAGAGGACATTGCCGATCTTGTTGTTCTGTACCAAAAAGCATTACCCTCAAGATATGTAATTGAGTTTCCAGTTGGAACTATTGAGAAGACTAAGCTCAAGACTGGTCAGCGAATCATCATCGAGTAGTGTTATTTTAGAAAAAAAGAATCACAGAGCGTCAAACAGGTGCAAATAGGCACCTGTTTTCTCTTGTAAAAATGGGCGAAGTGGGAAAGTGTGATTTACATTATTGTGAAAATGTATCACGGGTGGGAAAAACCATTTTTTCGTGTTGCATCATACTTACTTCGTACTAAAATTATCTCTGTAAGAGTCATTTATAAGTGCTACGGACATAACTAAACAGAAACGATGGTAAAGCCTTCAAAGAAAAACGAAGCGTACGAAATGATAAAGAAGATTCAGAAACGAAATGGTCTTATAGTACCGTTTGATTTTGATCGAGTTGTAAGTGCGATTAGTAAGGCAATGATTGCATCTAACGAGGGTTCCGAAGGAGAGGCAGAAATGGTGGCGAACAAAGTTGTTGCCGACTTAGTTCGTATTTCAAGGAAGCACAAAAACTTCATACCTCATGTTGAAGGTATACAAGACAGTGTTGAGAAAGAACTCATTCTTTCTGAATATGTTAAAACAGCAAAGGCTTTCATTCTTTACCGTGAAGAACGTGCTCGGCTTCGTGATATACGTGGTATTGAGGTACCTGAAAACGTCAGGGCACTTACCGAAGAGAGTAAAAAATATTTCCGTACAGCACTTGGTGAATTTATTTACTATCGTACATACGCAAAGTGGATTGAAGGAGAGGGAAGGCGTGAGACATGGATTGAAACTGTCGATCGTTACATTGGATTTATGAAGGAAAACTTGGGTAATAAACTCAAGGATACGGAATACAAAGATGTTCGTGAAGCAATTTTGAAACAAGAAGTTATGCCATCAATGCGACTTCTTCAGTTTGCAGGCAAAGCAGCACATGCAACAAACGTTTGTGCCTACAATTGTTCGTATATCGCACCTTCATCGTTCCAAGACCTTGCAGAAATAATGTATATCTCAATGTGTGGTACCGGAGCAGGGTACAGTGTTGAGAGTGCTAACGTTCAAAAGTTTCCTCAAATAGAGCATCAAATGGGTGAAAAGCTTTCAGTACACGTTATTCCAGACAATAAAGAAGGTTGGGCTGATTCTCTTGTGGTTGGTATGAAGGCGTGGGCGGCTGGTAAGGATGTCGAATTTGATTATTCACAGCTTCGTCCTGCCGGTGCTCGATTAAAGACTATGGGTGGAAAATCATCAGGTCCAGCACCACTTCGTAAGCTTTTGAATTTTACTCGCGATACCATGCTTAAAAAGCAAGGTAAGCGTCTTTCAAACCTTGATGTGTACGACATTATTTGTATGATTGCAGACTGTGTCGTCTCTGGCGGTGTTCGCCGTAGTGCAACCATCTCTCTTTCCGACCTTGATGATGAGCAAATTCGTCACGCGAAGGATGGGCAGTTCTACCTTACGAATCCACACCGTGCTCTAGCTAACAACTCGGCTGTTTACATAACAAAACCAACAGCAGAAGAATTCTTGGACGAGTGGACATCACTTGTTAAAGGAAAGAGTGGCGAACGTGGAATCTTTAACCGTGGTTCTCTTGCAAAGACAATGCCTATTCGTCGCATTGAACTCTTGAAAGAAAAGCATAAGGATTATTTCGATTCGACGGGTACTCGTATGGTTGGTTTCATTGGGACAAACCCATGTGGTGAAATCATCCTCCAATCAAAACAGTTTTGTAATCTTTCTGAAATTGTTGCTCGAAACGAAGATACCGAGAAAACACTTCTCAAGAAAATTCGTCTCGCAACCATTATCGGTACTTTCCAATCAACGCTCACTTACTTCCCATATCTTTCAAAGGAATGGAAGACTCATTGTGAAGAAGAACGACTTCTCGGTGTGTCGCTTACCGGTCAGTGGGACTGTCCAGAAGTCAGGAAGCCCGAAGTGCTTGAAAAGCTCCGCAAGGAATCAGTAAAGATGAATAAGGAATTTGCAAAGCGTTTTGGTGTGAGTCAGTCAACTTCGATTACGTGTGTTAAGCCATCGGGTACTGTATCGCAAACTGTTGATTGTTCGTCAGGTATGCACCCACGTCATTCAGAGTTTTACATCAGACGTGTCCGCATTGCTGCAACGGATTCACTCTTCAAAATGATGAAAGATCAAGGCATTCCATACCAACCTGAG
The DNA here is from genome assembly GCA_903842365.1 of uncultured bacterium. Taxonomy (GTDB): domain Bacteria; phylum Patescibacteriota; class Minisyncoccia; order Phycocordibacterales; family UBA6065; genus CAIMLU01. Next base: position 17,710 of record CAIMLU010000010.1, on the reverse strand, counting down.
GTGGGTCAGACATTGGAATCAGCAACAACGTTTGTTCTTGAATTCCCGGTTCGTTCACCAAAAGGTTCGATTTACAAGAATGATTTGACTGCGCTCGAGCAGCTTGAGCACTGGAAGATGGTCAAAATTGCGTACACCGAACATAATCCATCAGTAACAGTCTCGGTGGGTGATGATGAGTGGCTCGAGGTTGCAAATTGGGTCTACAAGAATTGGGATATCGTTGGAGGGCTTTCATTCCTTCCACGTGAGGATCATGTATACCAATTGGCTCCATATGAATCGATTGATGAAGCTCGTTACACTGAACTTTCAAAGAGGATGGGTAACATCGACTTTTCAAAAATCATGACGTATGAAAAGACAGATGAAGGCGACTTGAAACGTGAACTCGCTTGTGCGGGTGGTGCGTGTGAAGTTGATATCATTCCAACAGAAACAAAAAAATAAAGATATCGTAAAGAGCTCTCTCAAATGGAGCTCTTTACTTTTTATCTTTTGCGGGCGATAGTGTGCGTACGGACCAGACAGTTACGCCATGGTTTTCCATGGTGAGGAAAGTCCGAACACGTGCTACTTCGCAAGGAGTAGAAGAGTAGCAGGTAACGCCTGCCAAGGGGAAACCCTAGAGGTGCGAACAGAGACGCTTCTCTTTGAAAAGGGAGGAGGCGCCCCGCAAGGAGCGTAGTCCTATGTGTCATGCATAGGGGTGCAACGGCAAAATCCTTACTCGAAGTGCAAGGCCGTGCCTTCAAGATGAAAGTTTTGAAGGAGTGCCGCTTGAGGTAAACGGCGACGTTTATCCTAGATCAATGACTGTCGGATGCGTAAAAGCATCGTCACAGAATTCGGCTTATAGGTCCGCGTATGAAAAATCACTCTGTAAAGGGTGATTTTTCTTGTGGTGTTTTAGTGCTGACTATATAATGGTTTCAAGTTTATTCTACTTGAATGGTAAAACGAGTCTTGCGATTTATTACGAAAGAAATAACCGGCCTTCATGAAGCTGCGTATCTTTTGGCAATATCATCCTTTGGCTCACAGATTCTCGCACTTGTTCGAGATAGGATGCTTGCACACTCACTCGGTGCATCAACATCCCTTGATGTCTACTATGCGGCGTTTCGTATCCCTGATTTCATTTTTGTGACGGTTGCATCAATCGCATCAGCATCAATTCTTGTGCCTTTAATGATTGAGGCCCGTGATAAAGGTTCTGTTGTGTTGAAAAAAATTGAGGATTCAATATTTTCTGGTTTTCTCTTCCTGGTTCTCTTTATTGTGCTCATCACTTTTCTTTTTATACCAAAGATATCATCAATCATTTTTCCAGGGCTTTTTGCGGCAGGGCAAGGGGTTGATTTGGTTCTTGCGTCACGACTTCTTCTTATCTCCCCAATTCTCCTCGGTCTTTCTGGTTTCTTTGCGAGCGTGACACAGGCGCAGAATAGATTTTTTGCTTATGCACTGAGTCCGATATTCTATAACATTGGTATCATTATTGGCATCATCTTCTTTTTACCACATTTTGGCACCATGGGACTTGTCTTTGGTGTCATCTTGGGCGCCTTTCTGCACATGCTCGTCCAGGCAACTCCTGCAATCAAAGAGGGCACCTTTCCAAGACTTCGAATCCGTTCGATTGATTTTGAGTCAATCAAGCGGGTTGCAAAACTTTCTATTCCACGTACGGTGACATTATCGTCACAGCAAATAACGACACTCTGTCTCGTATCATTTGCGTCATTTTTGGGCGCAGGATCAATTTCGGTATTTAATTTTGCCCTCAATTTACAATCGGTTCCTCTTACCATCATCGGCACAAGTTACTCTTCTGCCATTTTTCCACTTCTCGCACGATTGCGTGCAAAAGGGGATTGGAACCTTTTTGTCGAAAAAATGGCATCAGCGACTCGTCATATTGCCTTTTGGTCCTTACCCGTTACGGTTCTTTTTATCGTGCTTCGTGCCCAAATTGTTCGTACTATTTTAGGTTCAGGTAAATTCGATTGGTCTGACACAAGACTTACCGCAGCGGCACTTGCGCTCTTTGTGGTATCAGCTGTGGGTCAAAGCCTTATTTTGCTTTTCGTTCGGTCATTTTATGCTGAAGGTAAAACAGCGAAGCCTCTTATGATGAACGTTGTTTCCTCGATTGTATCGATTGGCATTGGCTTTATTCTCATTAAGACGTTCAATGCATATCCACTCTTTGCAGAGTTTGTTAAAGACTTGCTTAAAGTTGATGGAGTTGCTAATGCGTCAGTCCTCATGCTCCCACTTGGTTTTTCAATAGGAATTTTTCTAAATGTGTATCTTCATTGGAGATCATTTTCACGTGATTTTCCTCAATTCAATAAACGTGTCTTCCAGGGCTGCCTCCAATCATTTGGCTCATCAATAATTGGAGGATATGTCGCCTACCAGGGACTACGCTTCTTCGATGATTTCTTTAATCTCTCCACGGTTTTTGGTGTCTTTATGCAAGGTTTTCTTGCTGGCCTATTGGGAATAGTTGCGATTGCTTTTCTTCTTAAGGTTATGGGGAATACCGAGTTTGAGGATGTTGTTGAAACACTCAAGAGGAAGGTTTGGAAGGTTGATTCAGCTCAAATCGATAAAACCCCTGTATAGCTTTGAATTTTAACAATTTCTGTTACTATGGCGGTATTGGCCCTTATGGGTCTTTTCCTTATGAAAGAGATATCTCACATTCGAAACTTCAGCATCATTGCTCACATCGACCACGGCAAGTCTACACTTGCTGATCGTTTGCTTGAAATAACAGGGACTATTGAGAAACGCAAGATGCAAGAACAGGTTCTCGATTCGATGGAACTCGAGCGTGAACGTGGCATTACTATCAAGATGCAACCAGTGCGAATGAAATATAAATCCAACGGTGAGGATTATATTTTGAATCTTATTGATACCCCAGGGCACATCGATTTTTCGTACGAAGTATCTCGTGCGCTTAAAGCGGTTGAAGGATCGATTCTCCTTGTTGACGCAACGCAGGGTGTTCAAGCGCAGACACTCACAACGCTCGAGATGGCGCGTAGTGCCGGTCTCACTATTATTCCTGTTGTCTCAAAAATTGATTCACCGCTTGCTCGTGTTGATGAAACGAAGCTCGAGATTAGCGAATTGCTCGATGTCCCTGTTGATTCCATTCTTGGTGTATCAGGAAAAACAGGTGAGGGTGTTTCAGAACTTCTCGAAGAAATTATAAAACGTGTACCACACCCAAAAACAGAATTAACTGACCGTGATTTGCGAGCAATCATCTTTGATTTTCAGTACTCAAACCATGAGGGGGTTATTGTGTATATGCGTGTAATGGATGGAAGTGTAAAAAAAGGTGACTACCTAGAATTCAAAGTCGCTGGTGCTCGTTTTGTCTCTAATGAGGTTGGAATATTTTCTCCTGCTGAAATTCCTGTTGATCATCTTTCTGCAGGTGAGATTGGTTATATTGTGACAGGTATTAAAGAACCAGGCGTCGCATCGGTTGGTGACACGATTGTTTTTGAACGATCACCAGTTGAGGCTTTGCATGGTTATATGAAGCCCGCACCGGTTGTATGGGCGTCTATTTATCCTGAAAGCCAAGATGATTTAATGCTCTTACGTCAAGCATTGGGTAGACTTTCTCTTTCCGATTCATCTTTTACATATGAAGAAGAGGCGTCAGGAACACTTGGTCGAGGGTTTCGATGTGGTTTCCTTGGAATGCTTCACCTTGAAATTATTACTGAACGATTGAGACGTGAGTTTGCTCTGAACCTTGTTGTTACAACACCGTCGATTACATACGAGGTTACCTACTTGAATGGGAAGAAAGAGATTATTTACTCACCACCACTTTTTCCAGACGACCATGCTGTGACGAGTGTTTTTGAGCCTTGGATTGAAATGCGTGTCATTACGCCAAATAGTTACTCGGGTAGCCTCAATCAAATTTTCTTTGATCATGAAGCTGTTATAAAACGTGCTGATACGTTTGGTGAGGGTAGAACGGCGACGTATGTTGATATGCCACTACGTGAACTCATGAGAAACTTCTTTGATGAGGTAAAGAGTGCTACATCAGGATATGCATCGATATCATACGAACCGATTGGTATGAGGAAGGCTGATGTGACTCGATTGGATATCATTATCGCAGAAGAGATTATTCCAGCATTTACGCGCGTTGTGTCACGGGAGAAAGCTTATGCTGAAGCAGAGGAGGCGGTTGAAAAGCTCCATAACATCCTTCCAAAACAGATGTTCAACACAAAGATACAAGGTAAAGCAAACGGTAGGATTATGGCTTCTCGAACGCTTCAGGCACTCAAAAAAGCAGTTACAGCGCATTTGTCTGGTGGAGACATTAGTCGCAAGAAAAAGTTGTGGGAGGCACAAAAGGAAGGAAAGAAACGTCTCTTGGAACGTGGTGTTGGAAATGTAAATATTCCTCAAGACGTGTTTGTTAAGATGATGAGGAAAGGGGAGTAGGTTTAAAAAAATAACCCTGTCGTTTTTAAACGACAGGGTTATTTTTTTGTATATTTCTATTATTGCTGAGCTGCTGGGAAGTAAAGGAGGATCATCGAGATGATTATGAGCGTCGACAATATGGCGGCGGTGACAGAAAGCTTTTTGCGATGGTTTGGATTGAGTAACATGGTGGTACAATAGTTAATACATCTATGATACATTTTAGGTGTGGTTAGTGCAACGTACCCATTTATAAACAAGTATGCGCGAATTTGAACGCAAAAGAAAAGCAAAAAAAGCCCTTTACTCACGATATGTAATCGTTTTACTTTTTATTGTGTCTATCTTGGTTGTTCGTGGGACGTATGGTGCCTATGGTAAATACGAACGAGCACGTGAATTGCGTGACATATCGATGGGCAAATTATCTAACCTCGAAAAACGCCAAGCTTTTCTCGAGGCAGAAAATGCACGCTTCTCTCTTGTTGATGGAAAGGATAGGGAAATTCGTGAGCGATTTGGTTTTGTAAAAGGGGATGAGAAGCTTATAATACTTCCGGCGGACGAATTTAAGGAATAAAAGGTCTTGCGGGATTGGTTTAGTGGTAGAACATGTGAGCTTGGGGTAGGGGCCCCAAGCGCAAGGCCGGAGGCCGACGGGCCGAGGCGGGTGAGTTCGGGATAAGGGACCCGAACGTAAAACCTTCTTGAGACGGTACTCCGTCCAAAAGGTGTACTGACCATGTAATGGTCGCGGAAATTTTCACCAGAAAATTATCTGTGACCTTCCCAAGCATGCGGAATTAATTTAGAAAATAAAATATTGCGGGATTGGTTTAGTGGTAGAACATGTGCTTCCCAAGCATAGGGCGGGAGTTCGATTCTCCCATCCCGCACAAAACAAAAGCCGAAAGGCTTTTTTGTTTTGTGCGGGATGAGCAAGCAAACTGCTTTGCTTGCGTGGAGAATCGAAAAGCGGAGCGTTATTTCACGTTTCGTGAAATCGCGAGCTGGGGTCGAGTGCTTTTTGAACGGCGGTGAAAAAAGACACGTGACCGACTCCCATCCCGCACAAAATAAAAACACCCTCCATATATTGGAAGGCGTTTTGTTTCAGTTGGTACACAGTTTACTGTGCGGATGGATTTGTTTGTGGTTGAGTGATTTCTTGTTTAGATGCTTTATATACGTTATTAAAGAGATAGACAAGAATAAGAAGACCGAGAATTTTAAACAATATTCCTTGTTTAAAAAAATCTGCAGGCGAATTCAATATGAGATAGTTTACGAGGTTGAGCGTAAAAGCTAATGCAAGATATGTATAACCAACGGTGATTGCTTTGCGAGACTTTTTCTTAAAGAGGGATGTTAGTACAAATCGCACTACAGTATCAATTAAACACATAGCTGCACCAATAAGGAGTATCGGTTGCCTAAATTGGAGAAAATTAAGGATATACAAAACCGTTAGAACGGTTGAGACGATTGCTAGTATACGAAAGTTATTTTTTGCGATATCCCAATAATCTTTTGGCATTTTGTATGTGTGTTTAGGTGTAAATATATATAATACCGAAATTATAACCCCCCCCATTTTTTGTACAGTAAAATCACCCCTTGAGGTGATTTTTGTTTGCTATACTGTATGAACTTCATTTTTTAAATCATAACAATGCTTCTTAAAACATTGAACAAAGAAAAGCGAATCAAGTTGTTTGGCCTTCTCTCCTATGTCTTTATCGCGTGCCTTGTGGTGCTTTTTATAAAACCGTACTATTTCTTTTCAATCCTTATTGTTCTCGTCCCACCAAGTATTGTTAACTTTGTTTGGCTCAAAAGGTCAAAGTGGAAGATTATGATTTTTTCCTTGGCAGCAACTCTCATTTTTGCTCCACCGGTTGAATTAGCGCTTAGGATGGTTGATGCATGGGACGTCCAAAGTATTTTCTATCGCCCCTTTGGACTTATACCGCTCGAAAATATGCTCTTTGCATTCCTTAACTTCTTTTGGGCACTAGCATTTTACGAATATTTTGTTGACCGAGACACAAAACGTGGCGTATCGCCAAGATTTAAGTACCTGGTTGATCTCTTTATCGTTTTTGCCGTTATTGTGTTTGGTCTGTTTGCTTTTACTCCAGATTTACTCAAGACGAGTTACATGGGGATGTCAGTCATTATACTCATTATCCCAGCACTCCTCATCTTTTGGCAGAATCCACATTTACTCAGAAAGAGTATTTTACCAACAGTCTTTTTTGCCATTGTCTTTTTTGTGTATGAAATAGTATCACTTAAAATAGGGAGTTGGTGGTGGCCAGGGGAGTATCTTTTACCAACTCATATTTTCGGTAAGGTGTTCCCGATTGATGATGTCGTCATTTGGTATTTCCTTTCGACACCAGCGCTTATTGGTGGGTATGAATATTTCGCTGATGATGATCAATAATCGCACCACATTTTTGATTTGAAGCCAACCATCGTGAGGGGTATAATTGTACGGTACTTACTTCTTAATCAGAAATGATATGAAAAACATCACAATCTATTCGACACCAACATGCACGTACTGTAACCACGCAAAAGACTTCCTCAAAAAGGGAGGTGTTGCATATACTGAGTACAACGTTGCCTCTGATCTTGAGAAGCGCAAGGAGATGATCGAAAAGACTGGCCAGATGGGTGTTCCTGTCATCGATGTCGATGGTCAGGTCATGATTGGTTTTGACAAAGAGACACTCGCTTCACTTGTTGGTATTAAATAGGTAAAAATAAACCCTCCTTCATCGGAGGGCTTTGTTTTTGGTATTAAAAATGATAGAGTGACCCCTACTTGCCCTCGTAGTTCAATGGATAGAATGGCTCACTCCTAACGAGTCGATGTAGGTTCGATTCCTGCCGGGGGCACAAGAAAAACGCCGTAAGGCGCTTTTTTCTTGTGCCCCCGAGAAATGTGCGGGGCACATTTCGTGCAGGAATCGAAGCTCGATTGAGCGGATTTTTGAGTTTGTAATCAAACGATGAAAAGCCCCAATCGTGGGTACTGGTCGTGTAACGACCGATATTCCTGCCTGCCACAGCGATATTTTTCGTTTCGAAAAATCGCGAGGCGAGGTCGTGAGTGCTTGGTTCTGCGCAAGGTGTACTTACCTGAGCAGACCTAGTGACTCGTGGTTACAAAATTTAAATAATAAAACCACCGTACGGTGGTTTTATTTCGAGTGCCGAGGACCAGACTTGAACTGGTGACCCTTCCCTCTTCAGGGGAACGCTCTACCAACTGAGCTACCTCGGCATGTACTTGATTCTATTTTGATCCTCCTGTAAGTGCTCTCAAATTTTCTTCCATAGTGCTAAATACAGAAACACCGTTTTTAAGTGATCCTGTTGCCTTGTTGACCTCACTCATTGTTCCATTGATGCTATCAAGGCTGCTCCTCAATGAATCAATGTACGGCTGTACAAGGTAAAATGCGCCAATGGAACCACCAATAATGACTCCGTAGTAGACCACTTTCATGACCCCATCAAGAATCATCTTGCGGTTCATTTTTGTGGTCACCTTGCTAATGCCTTTGAGTAGTTCGTTGTTTTCAGCAACGAGTTCATAGACCTCATCAAGTTTCTTCTTTTCTTCAGGAGTCATACGGGGGATAGTATAGCAGAACTTCTTTAAAAATAAAGGGTTCAACCTTCTCCCTTGATATTGGGTAAAAGCTAAAAAGAGCTCTGGTATACTATAGCCATATGCAAAAAATAAAAACATATGTCCCTCATATACTCCTCGGCGTATATGTATTAATATTTATTATCACTGCCTTTAATCCATATTCTCGTGCGGTGTGGTTTGTGGAGAATGGTCCCATAGTTGCGCTCGTTGCAACGATTGTTGTTTTATACTGTAGGGGTGTTCGGTTCTCGAATACCGCTTATGTGCTGATGGCGATTTTGCCAATCATACACACTATTGGTGGGTATTACACATTTGAACGTGTTCCGTTTGATTGGTTTAATAACCTCTTTGGCTTCGAGCGTAATATGTATGATAGGGTTGGTCACTTTACTGTCGGTTTTTACGCGCTACCCATTATGGAGTATCTTGAATCGAGGAGGCTTGTCACGAGCCGCGCTGTTTCGATGACATACGCGCTCTTTGCTATTGCATTTATTGCGGTGTTTTATGAGTGGATTGAGTGGTGGTACGCAGATCTTTATGGTGGCGATGCTGGTGCAGCATTCCTTGGTTCACAAGGGGACATCTGGGATGCACAAAAAGATATGTTTATGGATGTGTCTGGTGCAGCTCTTACTGTGTTCCTCTCACTCTTTCGAAAGCGTTCATAGTAAGTAAAAACACCCATAAGGGTGTTTTTACTTACTATTTATGAAACTGACTTCACTTTAAGCTTGCTCTTCTTTGTCTTGTCTATCTTTGGAAGGGTGATAGTAAGGAGTCCATGTTTTTCTGATGCTTCAGCCTCCTCAACTTCGATTTCTTCGGGGAGGGAAAGGGTTCGAATAAATGATCCCCAGTAGAGTTCCTGAAAGAAGTAGTCACCATGCGCAATTCCTTCAGCTTCTTCGCGACGACCCTTAATGACTACCATTTCGCGAGAGATATCAATATCAAGATCGTCTATCCGTACGCCTGCAATCATTGCTTTTATGACAATGGTTTTATCTGTTTGATACATATCAACAGATAATTGGCCATCAGTTTCTGGTGTGTCCTGATTGGTTTCATCCTCATCGTTTTCTTCTTCCTCGTCTATATTTTCTTCGTCGTCGGCACGTACATTTCCCGTGAGGCGCTCAAAGAAAGATGGTTTTCGTGACATGGTTATGGATTCGTTGTTTGCACGCTGAGGTGCTTTACGTTTTCGAATAATGCCATTACTAGTATAGCAACTATCCAGGCACAACCAAAGACGATGTGGAGGATAGTGATATCTGTTCCGTATATTGAAAAGGCTGGCTGCGTTGCCGGGTTTGCTATAAAGAGTATCGCGTAATTAAATGCGCTGTGTATACCGATTGCAATAATGACACCTGCTATTCTCCATAATACTTTTTTCCAGACCTTATCATAAAATTCATGTGCGATTGCGTAGCCAATGATTGCTGACGATACAACATGTACAACACTTGCCCCCAAAAAACGCATGTTTCCTGTAGCGAGACCATCAAGCATCTTTCCATCTATCATCGGGTTTAGGATAAAGAGGGTATTTTCAAGTGCTGCAAATCCGAGTGCTGTCGAGATCATATAGATCATGGCATCAATCGGTTCATCATTGTCTTTTGAGTGTATTCCAAAAAAAGCTGCGCCGGCGTACTTTACAAGTTCTTCAATAGCAGCCCAAGCAAAGACAATGATAATTTGCGTCGATGGAATTGCGAGCGCTATGAATAAACCTACTTGCATAACTGATCTATCGAGCCCTAGAAAGGTTGTTGCAAAGCGCTGGAGCGGTATTGCGACTATTGCACCAGCCATGCCGGCGAGGAAGCACGCCATGAGCCTTCCTTTGGGTTCAGGGTGGAGCCTATCTTCTTTGTTCCAAAACCAAAGCCAAAAGAGGGCAGGGAGAATACCTGCAACGAGCGAGTAGGTAAGCGTGAGAAGTTCTTCCATGGTTTAAGATTTTATACAGGCCACTTTTCAACAATGAGCATCTTTTTATTTTCAATCGGCATTGATGTCCAGATTTCCTCAGTAACGAATGGTGTAAACGGATGGAGTGTCTTGAGGATGACTGCGAGGGTAGAGAGGAGGAACTGCTTGCGTGATTTTTTCTCGGCGTCGGTTCCTGAGGCAAAAATAGTTTTTGATTCCTCAAGGATTACGTCCGCGAATTCGGTCCAGGCATAGTGGTAGATTTTCTCGGATACGAGATAATATTTGAATTCTTCCATTTCTCCTGTTATCTCTTTGAGGAAGGCATCGCGTCGTGCGATGAGCTCGGTGTCTTTTGTCGAATATGCATCAAAGGTTGATTCAAGGGTTTCGTTCTCGGTCGATGACAGTACGAATCGGGTAATGTTCCAGAGTTTGTTTGCAAAATTTTTATAGGCGCGGATTTTGTCTTCGGAGGTGCGGATGTCATTTCCTGGTCCAGTTCCAACAATGAGTGACATACGGACAGCATCGGTGCCGTATTTGTTGCACATATCAAGTGGATCAATAACATTACCTTTTGACTTCGACATTTTTGATCCATCTGCACTTCGAACAATGCCATGGAAGTAGACCGTTTCAAATGGAGTTGTGCCAAGGAGGTATGTCGACATAAGAATCATACGAGCAACCCAAAAGAAGATGATGTCATATCCTGTTTCAAGGACTGAGGTGGGGTGGTATGTCCTCAAATCATCAGTTGCATGTGGCCAGCCGAGTGTTGAGAAAGTCCAGAGACCAGACGAAAACCATGTGTCGAGGGTGTCTTCGTCTTGAATCCATCCCTCACCTGGTGATGTTTTTGAGATCCGTATCTCTCCTGTTGTTTGTTGTGGGTTGTCAGTTGTTGGCTCCAATTTGTACCATGCTGGAATTTGATGTCCAAACCAAATTTGGCGAGAGATACACCAGTCACGTAAATTACCAATCCAATGTTCATATACTTTCTCGAATCGGTCGGGGAGTATTTCGGTATCACCGCTAGCAACGGCTGCGCGCATAAGGTCTTTCAAAGTGACAGTCGATCCACTCTTTACACCTGTAATGGTTGATTCTTTAATAACAAATGGCTTATTAACCGCTACCCACCATTGTAGTTTTGGGAGAGGTTCAACAACACCTCCTGTACGCTCTGCGGTCGCTAGGTTTTGCGGAATTGTTTCTTCTTTTTCGAGGAGGTTTTGTTCTTTGAGCCATGTGACAACAAGTTCACGAGCCTCAGAAACCTTTTTACCATTCAAAAGTTCTGATTTTACGCTCATTTTTGCGTACTCGTTTATAACTGGAACAATGGGGAGGTTGTGGCGTTCTGCGATTTCCCAATCAACTGTACTATGTGCTGGGGTAACACCAACGGCACCAGTTCCAAAAGCTGGATCAACTGCTTCGTCACCAACAATTTTGATATGAATTTTTTCACCAGCAAAATCAATGTCGTATTCTGTGTTTATGTACTTCTGATACCTTTCATCGTTTGGATGAACTGCAACGGCAACATCGCCAACTTTTGTTTCAGGTCGTGTTGTCGCGATTGAGATAGGGAAGTCTTTTGAATACTTGAACGTATAGAACTTGCCAGTGCCTTCGGTGTAAATCAATTCATCATCGGAAATGGTGGTTTGACCCTTTGGGTCCCAGTTTACGATACGATATTTGCGATAGATGAGTCCATCGTCATACATACGCTTGAACGCCTCAAAAACTGCCTCATGGCGCTTTTCATCGAGGGTGTATGCTTCACGTGACCAGTCGAGGGATGCACCTATACGTTTGGTTTGGTTCACAATAGAGTCGTGGCTTGCCTGTGCAAATTCATTCACGCGGCGAAGGAGTTCTTCACGACCAATATCGTGCCTGCGTTTGCCTTCCTCTTTATAAATAATACCTTCGACTTTTGACTGGGTGGCAATCGCTGCGTGATCGGTTCCGGGGATCCAAAGTGTTCTGAATCCACACATGCGCTTGTAACGAGTCATAATGTCTTCAATGGTGAGCATTAATGCATGTCCCATATGGAGTGTTCCTGTCACATTTGGTGGTGGAAGCACCATCGAAAAGACCGGAGCATCTGCTTTGGTCGCACCTTTTCTTATACATTCATCAGGGTTGAAATATCCTTCTTTAAACCAGGTTTCGTACAGTTTTTGTTCAACCTCTTCTGGGTTATATGGTGAGAGGAATTTAGCCGGTATGTTGGGTTCTTTATGCTCCATAGATGCGCCAAGTCTAGCAAAAAACAAGCCTTTTTTCTAGGTTTTGATACAAAATCGAATGCCACGAACGGTTTTTGGTCAATTTTTACGGAGTTTTTTGAAGGGAAAGACCTCCCTGTGCTTTGGGTCCTTCGAACAGTGTTTTGTCTTTTGAAAACCAGGCGGCAACAGCAATCATAAGTGCATTATCGGTTGCGTGGCTTATTTCTGGAAGGAAGAGCGGTATACCACGTTCATCTGCAACGTGTGCAAGCATTTCACGCATGCGGGTATTTGCAATGACACCACCACCAATGATGAGTGACTGTGCGTTGTAGGCATCAATTGCACTGGTTGTTTTTTTTGTCACCGTTTCCACGATCGAATCTTCTATTTCACGGGCGATACCTTTTTTGGTCCGTTCATCAAGTGTTCCGAATCTCTGTACAAGATAAAGCACCGCTGTTTTGAGTCCAGAAAATGAAAAATCAAGATCCTTTGAATGAATCATTGGGCGAGGGAGCCTTTCTGGTGATTCAATGTTTTGTTCCCGCGCTTCCTTGGCGAGCGCTGATATTTTTGGACCACCTGGATATGGTAGGCCAAGTATACGTGCTGTTTTATCAAAACATTCACCAACGGCGTCGTCGCGGGTCTGGCCAACGATTGTGTATTCTCCGATTTTTGGAATGAGGACGAGTTCGGTGTGGCCACCAGAAATAAGGAGTGATAGTGCGGGTAGGATTGGTTGAATTATTTCATATTCGTCTTGTTCTTGTGTTCTTGTATTCGTCGTTGGTTTCTTTAGGAGTGAAACAAGTATGTGACCTTCCATGTGGTTCATTGGAATAATTGGTATGTTCCACAGAATGTTTAGCGCTTTTGCAAAGTTAATGCCAACCCAGAGCGCTGGTTCAAGTCCAGGCCCTTCGGTTACAGCAATGGCGTCTATGTTTGGTTTTTGTAAATAAATTATTTCTGCGAGGAGTCCATCGAGCAATTCTTGTTCCCGACCAAGTAACGCTTTAATTGTTTCTACTTGTTCCTCAGTTACAAGTGACACTTCGTTTTTCGTCACAAAAGGTTTCATTGCGGACATGAATGTTGCGACGATGTTTTTTGAATGTTCGCGTTTTGCGAGTGTGGGGAAGACTCCACCGTATGGTGTATGGAGGTCAGCTTGTGAATTAACACAGTTACCAAGGACAAAAACGGTTTTACCGTCAGTGTTGATATAGCTTATTGCTGTTTCATCGCAGGAGGTTTCGATGCCGAGGATTTTCATAGGGTGAATGGTAGCAGAAAGAGGGGAAAGAGGCACGGTTTCAAGCCCTCACGCAGGCAAGGATGACTTGGTCACAAGTCACTAAGTCTACTCGGGTGAATACACCCTGCGTGGACTAAGTGCTCGCGATTCCTACAGAATCTGTCCACTCATTGGATTTTTCAGAAAAAATCTCAATGAGTCTTGCAACGCTTCCTGTTGTCGCATCTCACCCGACTCGGCCACGTTTTATTGAGTACAATAAAACGGCTTCGCGGCCTCCGTCTTTCAAATCCTCTACCGCCTCGAAAACAAAAAGTCGCTGGATGAGGACTTTCTCCCTACGGGAGCAGTACCCACGGTTGGATTTAAGGATTTAAGAGGAGGACTTGGCCAAGAACATTTTATTTCGCCAGCCGCTCATAAAATTTCTCGGCCCTGCTCGTGCGACCCGTTCTATTGAACAGGTAACCCCGCACTCGCTTTCAAGTCCTCTACCGCCTGCAAACAAAAAGTCGTCCAATGCTTTCGCATTGGACTCCTTTGTTTGTGGGCGGTAGAGGACTTGAACCTCTGACCCTCTCAACGTCAATGAGATGCTCTACCAACTGAGCTAACCGCCCACGTGTGCATCGCAAGCGATGCACGGAGAATAGATTACCTTATCTGGCGATATTTTCAAGCTCTACTGTTTTGGTTTATCAAGCTTATCGAGACCAAGCTGCTTTACTCCAAAATAGACAACAATGGCAATAACAACAAAGTTTATAAAATCGAGAATAAATTGCCCGTATGAAATATTTGCGTTCAGAATATGGAATGATGCATCTGCGAGGTCTTTTGCTTGACCAAGTACGAGTCCTAAAAGGGGATTAATAAGGTTTTTAATAATTGATCCAACAAGGTTAGTAACAGCACCACCGAGAATTAAACCAACCGCAAGCCCTACAACACCTTGTGTGCGAACGAAATGCACGAAACCTTGAAATTGTTCCTTCATATACTTTAAATTATGTACTTAAATTATAACACAGGGTATCCAAGGCTTATTTATGATAAAATGAATATCACTTATGGAATCTTTTAAATTGCAAAATGAATTAGGCGAGGACGGGTTTATGGACCCTAAGCTTGAACCAGTTAATAATGAGGGCGAAGGTGTTTTAGTTGGGACGTCGAAAAGAATAATGAATTTAGGTAAGGTTATCCTTGCGGGATTAGCACTGAGCGGCTCTGTTCATGCATCTGAGTCTGTGGGTGACGATTCTCGTTACAATCTTGAAGATAAGGGTGAAAATCAATACGTTATTACTGATAAAGAAACCGGTAGATCTATAGGGTTTTATGATAGTGCGGATTCTGGAAAAGGGGTGAAGGATTTTGGTAAATCCTTGTTCCAAGACCCTATGTCAATACCTCAGGTTAAAGAAGCTATTGAGCTTGAAAAGGCTTTTCAAAAATCTGGGTTGGTTGCCCTAAAAGAAAAGCCTCAAGGTAAACTACATTTTGAGGAAAGGCTTTTTAATGGTTATGGTATTAATGTTAAAAATAAAGTATTGGTCGACGAAAAAGGTGAGGTGGCGCAACTTGTTGAGGTTCGTGATGTTGATTCAAATGAGGTTAAATACACAGCAATGCACATTGATACATCTAATGTGTCGGATAGTGATAAGGTAGCTACCTCGGCGCATGGCAATATATCCAATATAGGAGAGGGTGGCGATGCGGTTACTACTACTGAAGGCCAAGATAGTGTGGCAAAATAATATTTCAATTTTTATAAAATAAATGAAGTGAATGCTTTTGCATCCACTTCATTTATTTTATGCGGAGAGGGATGGAATTTGGTCACCTTAAAATGTCGCCTCGCTCTATGTTTCGCCGACCCGGGAATTTTGGTTTTACCTGCTAGTAAAACATCAAAACTCCTTTCAAATCTCCCACGTGACTGAAGTGGTTCAGTCACTTCTCTCCACCCAATAAAAATCACCGCTTATAAAAAGCGGGATTTTAATGGGCGGAGAGAGGGAGGGGGTATGGTCAAGATTTGGTCACAGATAATTTACTCGTCGTCACTCGTAAATTTCCGCGACCCCGCCTCGCCACCCATCGTGTTCGATGGGGCCCGGGCTCCGGCTTTCAAATCTCCCTCTCTTCCGTAAAATAAAATCAGTGAATGCTTTCGCATCCACTTCATTTATTTTATGCGGTGTTTGTTGGACAAAGTTCGAAACTATTTCGAGCAAAATCCAAATGATTAAAAATACTAATGCGGACGAGGCAAGGCGAAACTATTTGTCTGGGGGAATGGATTCGCCTTGCCTCGGCTGTTTTCCCGCCCGCAGGAGGGGTCTGGGGAGGAATGCGGGCGGGTTTCGGACTGGGGGTTTTCGGAAATTCGGCGACTATGATTTGGATTTAACCTCTAAAATTATATCATTCAAATCCAAATCATTCTTCTTTGCAGATAAATCCTGCCTCATTGTCAAAATGGTTTTTAGAAAATTATCGCGAACAGGATTTTCTATAAACTTTTTGACCGAAAAAATTACATCTTTCGAAGCATAAAGTATCATCTCGTGATATTCCATTTTCAGATACTCAATAATATCTTTTACATCATCAATATCTGGTTGTCTGCTCGAAAGATACTTTATATTTTTCGGTTCAAAAAAAGCGTCCATATACAAAAGGCAGGATTTGTACCTTTTCTCTTTCTGCTCTAACGCCTTGAACTCTCGTTCTTTTTTCTTGTCTAAAAGATATGTGATATATCCGCCGAGTATTCCACCCAAGCCGAGAAGTGTTAGAGCAGAGATAATTGTTTGGATTGAATCAGTCATTTGATTTTCCTAAATAACGATATTATTCTCCAGTAAAAAATCTAACGCGTAAATTTTTATGACATTTGCAAGTAATTCTTCTGGTGTGGCTTTCTCTAACTTCTTTGGCTCTGTGACACGAATTGAGACGCGATATTTCAACACCCCGTTTATTTTTTCATCAAATTTCGCGTCTCCGTTTTTCAGGAAAAACGCCGTTGCTTCGTGGAGCGACCTATTATAAATTTCTTTCTCTACTTTGAGGCGAGAAAGCCCACCACTAAGAAATCCATCGAAAAATGAGCCGAGAAACGATTTGTGCTTCACTACAGGGTCTTCCCCATATTTTGAGGCAATCGCGTCAGCGATTTTCTTTCCCTCGCCCTCGGCAAATTTTTCGATATCTATTTCCATAAAATTTAATATTCCACTTCAAAATTCAAGGTTGAGAACGAGACATGCGCTAAACCATTTCCATATCCTAACGATCTATCGCTGGCACTTCCTCGCCAAATCTCCATAAATTCTTTTGGTTTGTTGTTGTCGTCAAAAGAAACTGGCACTTTAACTTTTGTATCCTCATCTCTTACACTTCCCGGGTTTGATAATTTGCCGGTTGTTTCAAGCTCCACCACTTCGGTAAGAGGCGGAGTGAGTAAAATCAAATTCTTCTTATTGGCTTTAAGCCCCAAACAACCACGCCACATTTCCCACTGAAGTACACTGATTTTTGCTTCTTTCTCGGCGATATATTTAACATCGTCTTTGGCGTTCTCTAAAAAATCAATTCCACCAATATTTTGAGAGATGACGCCTTTGTTCCTGTGAAAATACGCATCGCTGGTTTGACCAATAGGCAACATGTCAATCACATATTTTTGAGTTATCGCGTCTTTCCAAGCCCCAAACTCTTCTCGTTTGATTTTATCAATATCTTCAAATTTACCACCAGCCTTTAGCCATTCCCCAATTGCAGTGATATTAAATTCTATTGTTACCTCGACAACTAATCTATCTTTTTTAGTGTTGAACATAGTTTTAAAAATTATTTTAATAATTCCTCAATAGGAACGCCTAACGACTTGGCGATTTTTTGAATTGTTTGAACGCTTGGTTTGGTAACGACACCGCCCTCAATTTTTGTAAGGGTAGAATATTTGATGTCCGCTTTCTTTGCCAAGTCGTCTTGCGTCAATCCTTGCTTTGTTCGCACTCGTTTTATATTTTGTGATATTGTTGACATAGTATGCTACTTTTGATAGTATAGAAATAT
>CAIMLU010000009.1 GCA_903842365.1 uncultured bacterium | reverse complement strand
TTCTGAACTACAAAAGAAGATCCGGATATGGAACGACTACTACAACAATCTTGAGCATTGTGGTTTACGTGGAAAAACCCCGATGGAAATGTTAGGTTTATTTGAACTAGAGAAAGTGTCAAAAGAGGTTAGTTAAAACAAAAATCGCTTGATAGAGCGATTTTTTCGTGATGTAACTTGTGTCTGTTATGGCAAGAACTGTTTGAACCAATTAAGGATTTTCGATGCCGATGCTTTAGTAAAAGTAATTCCTAAATGATCATCTTCATTTGGGTTTCCTCCCAAGATGCAGAGGCCATACGCAACAGACCATGTCGAGTCTTTAATCCCATCTTTTGTACTGGCATGATCAACTACTTTTCGTGAGGGTAATCGAAGATATGCTTTTGCTAAATCTTCGATAGTTGCAATCCCTGAACCTCCTCCAGTGATGATTATTCCTGCCGGTAGCAAACCATTTCTGTCTATTCGTTTGAGGTGTGCTTCAATGAGTTCAAAAATATCAGAGAGACGGGCGTTGATGATTTCATCAAGTTTTCGCTTTGAGAATGTGGCTTGAGTTGAGAGACCTTTTTTAATACTTTCTGCGTCTTCGATTGGTAGTCGTAGTCCAAGGGCAATATCGTTTGTGATGTCGGTCGATCCGATTGGGAACACTTCAAGGGAAATAGGGAGTGCGTTTTCGTAGACCACAATAGAAACTGTTTCTGCTCCTATGTTTGCAAGGACACAGCCGGCAAGTTTTTGTGTTTTAGTGAGTGTTACAAGTGATCCTGCGATAGGTGATGCAACAATATCGAGGACTTCTATACCAGCATCGTTCACCGCATCGACAATATCGTTCACGTGTTGTTCAAGACATGTAACAAAGAGCATACGCACCTCAAGTTTCGAGCCTTTCATCCCATGGGGTCTACCGAGAACTGTTTTGCCGTCGATACGGTACCCAAGGGTGATTGGGTGTATAATTTTGCGATTTAATATGAAACTCTTTGGAATATCGCGTTCACAGAGGGTTTGTGCTTTTTCCACATCAAGTTCCGTTACCTCTTGATCGGCACGTGAGATGGTGACTGATGAAGCGTGTGTAGCACTCTGGAGACCAATACCTCCTATTGATATGTATGCGCTCTTGATTTCAATTTGAGCTGTCTTTGCTGCTTGGGCGATTGCTGATTTGATCGCTTTCACAACATCTGCGTGGTTCAGTATGTATCCGTGACGTAAACCTTTCGACTCTGAAATACCTGTGCCGAGCACTTTTGGTTTTGTAGGATCAGGGCTTTTTGAATCAGTAACAACCACTTTAACTTGGTATGTCCCGACATCTATTCCTACTGAAGCGTGTGTTCGCATGTATTCGTGAGCTCGTTTAAAGATGGTTGATAAAGAAAAAAAAGCTGCAAGGTCTTTCGAGAACTTCCTAGAACATTGAAGTGAAGGAGATTCTCATGTGTGCACCATCAGACTTGTACTGTCTGATTATACATCATTATGTTGTATAAACCTCTTAAGCTAGAGAGAAAATTCTTTACGAATTTTTGCTTCGGCTTTATCCATTTTACTACCATGGTCGTAACCTTTCAAATGCATGAGTCCGTGGATAAATAAATGTGCGATGAATGTCTCTGTATTGACTCCAAATTTTGGTGCCTGTTTTTTTGCAACGTTTGGGTTTATATAAATCTCGCCTGCGTTTTTTGAAAGTGGAAAGGAGAGAACATTTGGTGTATATGTTTTATCTCGGTATTTTTTATTGAGTGCCCGGGATGTTTTATCGCCAACAAAAATGAGTGCAAGTTCATACGTTATCCCCAGACTCTTTTCTTTAATATGAACAAAAGGCAAGCGTGGAAGCTTGCCTTTTGTTTTTTGTATAAGGGTGAAATTCTCAGAAGAATCCATCCTTTTTGTTTTAGCGCCTGCGTGGTTTGACGACCTCGACAAGTTTTCCACTTTTTAGTAGTTCTGCGCGTTCTGTTGTGCGTTTAAGATAGTTTATCTTTGCGCGCTTTACTTTAAAGTGAGACAAAGTTCGTTCACTGTAACGAATTGAACGCACGCGAGGAAGTATTCCTGCGCCCTGAACACGCTTTGTGAATTTGCGGAGAACTGACAGTGCGTTCTCTGTACCGGTGCGAATGATTTCTACATTGGTTGCCATAGGTCGATACTTTAGCACAAGGGCTTTAGTTTTTCAATAGTGTCTTTTTGTCGGAGCATTTTTAGGTGATTACCGAGCTCTTTTAGGGGTACTGCATCTTGTGATCGTGTGATTGAATCACGGACAATTGCAGTTCCTTCCATCGCCTCTTTTTTTCCAATGATAATGAGGGTTTCTGCATCTGCTTTTTCTGCCATTGATGCTTGCCCGGCCATTTTATCTTTTGCGAGTGAGTGGTTGGTGAAGATGCGTGCTTTACGAAGCTCTTCGAGTGCAATAAGGCTTTTTGCTTTTGCTTCGAAGCCAAGGTGCATGAGACATGTCTTTGGTTTAAGAGATTTTTCAACCGCGACTTCTTTCATGTCCTCAGATTCTTGTTTCTTGTAAGCAAGACAAACTCCAACAGCGGGAATTTCTTTTTTGTAACCCATTCGTTTTGCAAGCGTGTCGTAACGAATTCCAACAGCAAGAGGGTGTGATTTTGGATTGTTATCACGGATTTCAAAAATCGTCTCCGAACAATAATCACGATTTGCTACAAGTGAATTATTGATAGTGTACGGTATTTCAAGGACTTCGAGGAATTCAAGAACTTCCTTAAAATGTATGCGGCTTTTATCAGAAAGAAAGTTGATTGATTTTGGGCATTCTTCAACGAGTTCTTTACACTTGTCGTGCGAACAACCGAGGAGTGCAAGAACGTCCGTCTTCATGATTTGTCTACATGCCGCAGGAAGATCATTTATATGCTTTCTGTAGTACCCAATTATCTCTTTACCAAAACGTGCAAGTGATTCCTTGTCCCCAATACTATTGATTTCGACATGAAGATCTTCATGTCCAGCTTCTTTTAGGATCGCGAGGGATGTTTGGATAAGGAGTGCTTCTGCAATACTTTTGTTTGTGCCAATTATTTCGAGACCACGATTGTGCTCTGTTGATTTTGGTTTACGCCTATCACCTGGAAGTGGTTTTTTGTACGCCAACATGATGGGTTGGGTGAGGGACTGCATCTCAAATTCAGTGTATTCGCGGAGGATGGCAATTTTTTCTTCAATACGAACATATGCACCAGACGCGTGGTTATCTGAATCAGTGATTATTTGTCCATCAGACAACTTTTTTCCAAGGGTAATATCTTCATTTTTTATATGAGCGCTTTTTGCTGGCATGAAGCCGTAAAAGAGGGACTCATAGAACGGTTTGTCTATCCCTGTCATATCGACGAAGAATTCTTTCCCGTAGCGTTTTTTTTCGTGCATGGTTGTGTTAGTTAGTGGTCATTATTTACTTGTTCCGAATGATTGCAGCGATCCAGGATAGGTCCCCAACGTACTTACTGGTAAAAGTCGAACGATTGGCTGTCCAAGGATAAGGTTTCTCTTGAGGGGTCCCCAACTACGTGAATCAAGGCTTACTTCGCGATTATCCCCCATGACAAAGTATTCATCACTCGCGAGTTTAGTTGTAAGGACTTGAAGCGTCTGGCTGTGGGTGTACGGTTCAGGCAATGCAAAGGTTGTACCATCTGTTTTTGTAATCGTGGTCGTATTTCCATTTATAGAAATAGTTTCGCCTGGAAGACCGATGACACGCTTGATAAAATACTTTGACGGCATGAGCGGGTATTTAAAGACAATAACATCGCCACGGTTTACGTCTGAGAATCGGTAGGATATTTCGTCGATAATGAGATATTGCCCATCACGGAACGTTGAATCCATTGATGCGCCGCTTACAATGAATGGTTGTGCAATAAACATGCGTATTGGAACAACGATCACGAGCGCCAATAGGGCGTATTGGACTAGTTCTTTGATTGTCTTTCGGACTGTTTCATTTTTCATACTATGGTGAGATTGATGAATGTTTCATAAGGGTACTATGCAAGTGGGTCTTGACGCAATGTAAAAATACTGTTTCTGTGATTTTTATGCGGAATAGGATCTTTTCCACTACATTAATACGGTTATTTTGTTATTATAGGGTCCATGTCTATCGTTATAGTTGGTCTGGGCAATCCTGATACTGAATATAAAGGCACACGACACAATGTTGGTCGTGCTGCAGTTCAGGCATTTGCAAAAAAATTTGATTTCAATGATTTTGAATTCGATAAGAAGTCGAACGCACTTATTTCAGAGGGGAAAGTAGGGAAGGCGAAGATGATACTCGTGCTTCCAGAGACATTTATGAATAAATCAGGCGAATCAGTGCGAAAATATGTAAAAAGCGTAAAAGCTGCTGCTGAACTGGTTGTTGTGCATGATGACCTTGATATTGCGCTCGGAAAGGCAAAGATGTCATTCAACAAAAGTTCGGGTGGCCATCGTGGTGTCCAGTCAGTTATAAATCATTTAAAAACTGAAAGTTTCTATCGCATCCGCATCGGTATTTCTCCATCAACAGCGAAAGGTGTCATTAAAAAACCCTCAGGAGCTGATTTAATTGATAATTTTATTGTCGCTTCATTTAAGCCAAAAGAAGTCGATGAATTAAAATCAATCAATAAGAAAATAGTGGAGTGTCTTGAAACAAGTGCGACCGACTCATTTGCTCGTGCTATGGGTGAATTGAACGGAGCGTTTTAAGAAGTTGTTTCGTGGTGGATCTGTGATAATGTGCTGGCAAAGTTCTCTATGACACTTCCATTCTATTCTTACCAATTAGTAAGATTTATTGTTAGTTACAAAAAAATACGGTCTTGCGTCAAGTTATTGTTACAGTCTTTGTTTGGGCGATGGTTTGATGCAGTTGTCGGCTGGTGTATGTGTCTTGCGCTGCTCGGTTACTACATAGGTTTTTTCTTTTTTTGGGTAACCATATTTGACGCACTGCGACTGCTCTTCTGAGCAACCCATTCCTATTACAGGTTTGGGTTGTTTTTTAATATGAGAGGGTGGGATTGACCGTCTAATCATGGGTACGTAGTATTGGTTGTATATGATCTTTTCAGCTTCTTTCATCGCGCTTGCTGTTTTACTGTTCAGTGCGTCTGGTTTTGTTGAAGGTAGAAGTCGTCAAACAGGTAAAGCTTTTGGATTCTTTGTCCTAGGATGTTTTTTTCTTTATTTAGGTATCTACTTTGAACGCATTGTGATATCTATTTAAACCACCTTTTCATAAAGAAATGGTGGTTTTTTATCCTGACCAGCGAGGAGCATGTGAACGAGTGCTCTTGTAGTACGCTGTCAAAATAAACGTAGTTTGTTTTCGAATACCCTGCGGCGTGAGCCCGGGGTTTCCTGCGGTATTAAAAAACGGCGTCTTGTTTAAAACAAGGCGCCGTTAGAGGTTCTTTTCTTTTATCAAATCCAGTCACCTGTTACCCAAGGATTTCCAAGGGGGCTCAAGGTGCCGGCCGATATGGCCACAATCGCTACGGATCGTAAGAAGGGTTTAGGATCCTCCTGAAAATGGGAGGGAACCATTAATGAACCCTGCGAGTTGTACAAATAATTAATGTTTTTTTGTCGGGGTCGAGCGCTGTCTACAACTCACTTTAATAAGGAACCAGAGGTGGGTATTTCACACCTACATAGATTCGAAATGAAGCTCTAATTCATATTCTTACACCACGGTTGCTTTTCGGTCAAACAGGTTATCCGGATTGTGGATTACTCGTAGAAAAAGAATACGATGATATTTTTGTTTGAAGTAGATACTAGGTGAAAATAATGAAACAAAAAATTGCGTGGTGAAGTGGATGTGTATATAAAAAACCGCTCAATTGAGCGGTTTTTTATATACAGTATTTATTTCTTTTCGCCTGCAAACGAGAGGGTCATTTTCTGGTTTGGAGCATCAAAGAGGGTGATCTTGAATGGGTATGCCTTTCCGAGTTCGAGCTTGGTGCGGAGCTTGTCCTCACCACCGAATTCTGAAACATGAACCAATCCTGCGATACCTTCTTCAATTGAAGCGAGAGCACCGTGGCGGTTGTACTTGATGATGATACCTTTAACCTGCATATCCTTCTTGTACTTCTTGCCAGCTTCTGCCCAAGGGTTTGTCTTCAAAGCTTTGATTGAAAGAGAAATCTTTCCATCCTTCACTTCGATAACTTTTACCTTTACCTTGTCACCAACTTTTGCAAATGATTTGGTGTCTTCGACGAGTGCCCAATCCATTTCAGAGATGTGGACCAATCCTTCAAGACCGTCTTCGATTTTAACAAAGATACCGAAATCAACTGCACCAGTAACTTTTCCTTCGAGTTCATCACCGACTTTGTATTTAACAACCAAGTCCTTCTTCTCCTTATCCTGGATACCCTTTTCAGAGAAGATGAGTTTTCCTTCCTTTGGAAATGCTCCAATGATGGTAACTGCGAGTTTCTGTCCAACAAGCTTCTTCAACTCTTCAAGGATCTTGTCCTTGTCACCATCTGAAACGCGTGGGTAGTGATCAGATTTGAGTTGTGATGCAGGGAGGAATCCGAGGATGCCCTGCCATTCGATGATAAGACCACCTTTGTTTGCTTCCTTGATAGGGAGTTCGAGAACGCTTTTCTGTGCGATTGCAATTTCTGCTTCGCTCCAGATCATCGCCTGACGAGCTTCCTTGAGGGAGAGTTCGATATAACCATCTTTGTTTCGCATCTCGACAATTTTTGCAGAGATAGGATCGCCAATGTTTACCTTCTTGATAACGTCGCGGGCTGCGATGTATTCGCGACCGTAGATGATACCAGTACCGAATGGAGGGAGGTCTACAAAGACACCCTTTTTATCGATAGCGAGAATCTTTCCTTCGATGATATCGCCCTCTGATGGAGGAGTCGCGGTATCAGCAAGAATTTTGCTCATAACTGCAGAAAGCTTTGGGGCATCTGCAAGAACTGACTTGTCTTTATCTGACATGTATAGGTGGCGCCGTCAAAACGTTCCTATCTGCTTCGCCCCGCCCAACCAAGAATGGTCGTTCGGGCTGGCTGGCATTGTCTTTTGCAGAAAGAGGTTGATTTTTCGGGCAACTATTAATGAATAAACTAACGAGGAGATACTAGCATACATTCATAAAGAAGCCATCGGTAGAATGGTTGACAACCATGCTGTTTATAGTGTATAATACTGTTTGTAATTTTCAGGTCTTTGAAAGATAGACGAACGAGGACGGTCGCAGGCATAGTGCGTTGAAAAATCGACGTTCTATGGCTGCGACCGTCTTGGTCAACAGCTCCTATCGTGCGGACAGCACGTGCGTAGATTGGGCTAATTAGCCCTTGGAAAGTAGGAAGGATGAAATACAATCAGCTCACCTTTAGTCAAGTGGTTGAAGCAGTGCTAAATAAAATCGGTCGAGTCGAAGGTGTTAAGGCGTTCCTTCGCGGTGAACTCAAGGTATCAAAACCCAAATGTCGCTGGTACGAGAAAGAGGGCATTACTTATTTTCTAGTCACCTCTGATGGTACGACAGGTGAGGGGTGGATCAAGCGTCTCGAGAAGAAGGGCTTCCGAATCGGTGAGTACGCCGAGAGTGTGCTCCGTTCGCCAGACTTCAAGCACACGAACGGCATCACCACAAAAATCGCCGTCCTTCGAAGTTGTCTTTTCAAGGGTAAGCATAAGATCATCAAGAAGGTTCACGCCTTCGCGGTTGAACGCAAGCTCACCGCTCCGAACGCCGAAGTCGCTTGCCTCATCCGTGAAGCTTTTTCCGACGAGGAGATTAAGTTGATGGGTTTCTGGTGGATCGTTGTTATGCATGAGTTCATCAAGGATTCCGATGGTAATCCGATCTTGCTCAGTGCCTATGGTGCCGATGATCGTTCTTGGTTGGGTACGTACTACGGCAAACCCAATGATAGGTGGGACCGTATTAATGGTTTCGCGTTCGTCGTCTCGCAAACTCCGTCTGTTTAATTCTTCTTAAAAGTTACCCGTTCCTTCTTGAACGTGTGGCCACACTCCTGATCGGGTGTGGTTTTTCTTTGGCCCCGGATTTCGCGAAGCGAAATCCGGGGCTTTCCATGTCTTTTTTTGTTCTTAGTTTTCTTGTCTCTATCCGATTTCCGTTGTTAGTTGTTGGTTGTCTGTTGTTAGTTTCCCCCCGTCTGTTGTACTATATCCCGTATGGTAATCACACATCTCGGAGGCCAGTGTTTCAAAGTTCAGTTCGGCGATACTACAATTGCCGTTGATCCAATTGCAAAAGATTCAAAACATTTGAAGTCGGTTCGTTTTGGTGCGGACGTTGCATTGGTGTCTATTAATCATCCTGATATGAACGGTGTCGATCAGGCATCCTTTAATGGTCGTGATGCGTTCGCGATTAGCGGTCCTGGGGAATACGAAGTAAAGGGTGTTTATATCAAAGGTTTCAAATCAGATTCAAAGTATGATGGAGAGGAACGCGTCAACACTATTTATACAGTTAACCTTGAGGGTATGAATCTTTGTTTCCTTGGCGCTCTCTCTGAAAAGGAAATTTCAGGTGAAACGTTGGAGTCACTTGATGAAATTGATATTCTCTTTGTTCCTATTGGCGGTGAAGGTGTGCTCACACCAGCAGAGGCGTACAAGTTGGCGGTGAACCTTGAACCAAAAGTCGTCATTCCAATGCATTTTGCAGGAATTGGTACAAAAGAATCGCTTAAACATTTTCTCAAGGAAGCGGGAAAGGAGGGTGTCGCACCAGCTGATAAGTTGACTGTAAAGCGTAAGGATTTGGAAGGAAAGAAAATAGACGTTGTTGTTTTGTCTCCTGAGGCGTAAAATAGGGGAACTATATTATGATCCATAAAATACATCACCATGTTCGCCGCGCAGTTCACCATATGCGTGGTCGTCCTGAGCACCATAAACACCTCGCGGCGTACGGTATCGCTATTATAGTGACAGCTTTTATTGCAACGTTATGGTCAGTCTCGCTTGTGCATACGATAAAAGCCCCACGTGCTAACGCAGATGGATCTGTTATTGGCAAATCTATAGACGAATTCAAAAAGACGCTCAGCCAAGTGGATCTCTTTGATTCAAAATAATATAGATGTGTTGATCGGGTTGATAAGGCGGGCGGGATTCGCGAAGCGAATCCCGCCCGTTTTCCTTTGTTTACAAGACTTTTTTTGCTATACTGTGGCATGAAAAGGAGGGTGCTTGTGCTTTCGAAACATTTTTATTTTTTTCGAACGTGCACGCACCTCTTCCGTTTCATTTTCTAGAAAACAATCACTATGAGTAAAAAGGAAGAACAATCAGCAGTACCCGTTCGAACTGAAAATGTTGTTGCACGAAATATTGTTACTGAAATGCGCGAGTCGTACCTTGACTACGCTATGTCAGTTATCACGTCTCGTGCGCTCCCAGATGTCCGTGATGGTTTGAAACCTGTGCATCGCAGAATCTTGTACGCAATGTATCGTGCAGGACTTTTTCCTACTGCAAAATTCAGAAAGTCAGCAACTGTCGTTGGAGACGTGCTCGGTGATTACCACCCACACGGTGATGCGTCGGTTTATGATGCGATGGTAAAAATGGCGCAGGATTTTTCAATGCGCTATCCACTCGTGTTTGGTCAGGGTAACTTTGGTTCAATCGACGGTGATCCTGCAGCTGCCTACAGGTATACCGAAGCAAAGATGGCACGCCTTGCAACCGAAATGCTCCGTGATCTTGAAAAAGAAACAGTTGATTGGAAACCAAACTACAGTAATACAAAACTTGAACCAACCGTTCTCCCTGCGTCGGTCCCAAACCTTCTCTTGAACGGAACTCTTGGTATTGCTGTTGGTATGGCGACAAATATCCCTCCTCATAACCTAGGTGAAATTATTGATGCGACGATGCATTTGATTGATGATAGTGATGCTACAACCGAGGACCTACTTAAATATGTTAAAGGTCCTGATTTTCCAACAGGTGGAACTATTTACGGTGCAAAAGATATCCATGAAGCGTATACCACAGGTCGCGGTGGTATTGTCTGTCGTGGTGAAGCAGAAATTGTAGAAAATAAAGCGGGGCAGTTTCAAATCGTTATCACATCGATTCCGTACCGCGTTGTAAAAGCAGACCTTATCGTTGCAATTGCTGATTTGGTGCGAGATAAAAAAATTGAAGGTATCAAGGGTCTTCGTGATGAATCGGCAAAAGATATCCGCGTTGTTATCGATCTTAAAAATAACGCACATCCTCAAAAGATTCTCAACTTCCTCTATAAACACACACAACTCGAGGATGCTTTTCACGTAAACATTGTTGCTCTTGTAAAGGGGGTTCCGCAAACACTTGCGCTTAAAACCATTCTTGCCGAATTCATCGAACATCGAATAGAGGTTGTAAAAAGGCGAACTCAGTTTGATTTGACGAAGGCTGAAGATAGGGAACATATCCTTATTGGCCTCAAAAAAGCACTCGATCATATTGATGAGATAATTAAACTTATCAAGAAATCAAAGGATGTTGAGGATGCAAAGCAAAATTTGATGAAGATATTCAAGTTCTCGGAAAGGCAAGCTGTTGCCATTCTTGAAATGAAGCTTCAAAAACTTGCAAACCTTGAACGCAAGAAGATTGAGGATGAATTGGCCGAAATCCAGGAACTCATTGCATATTTGAAAGACCTCCTCGGTAGCCCAAAGAAAATCCTTATTGTTATTAAAACCGAACTTTCTGATATTAGAGAAAAGTACGGCGATGAACGTAGGACAAAAGTGGTTAAAGGCGGCATCAAGGAAATGTCTGATGAAGACTTGATTCCTGATGTTGATAATGTGCTTGTGCTCACCTCGGGTGGGTATGTTAAACGCACTTCACCAGAGGAGTATCGCAAACAAAAGCGAGGTGGTGTAGGCGTGATTGACCTTGATACAAAAGAAGAGGACTTTGTTTTAAAACTTGTTCCTGCCACAGCGCACGCTGATATACTCTTCTTTACCGATAAAGGTAAGGCGTATCAAATCAAGATGCATGAATTACCTGAAGGTAAACGTGCTACAAAGGGTAAGGCGATTGTGAATTTCCTCTCGATCTCTCCAGAAGAAAAAATCACCTCTATTTTGCCGATGACCAAGGAGCTCAAGGCAACCGATTTATCGCTCATGATGGTTACAAGGCAAGGTGTTGCAAAGAAGGTAAAGGCAGATAGTTTCCATGATGTGCGTCGTTCTGGATTAATTGCGATTACACTCGAACCAGGTGATGAACTTATTTCAGTTAACTTTGTAAAAGCAGGGGATGATATGACACTCGTTTCAGCACAAGGTCAATCGATTCGATTTAAGGAATCGGATGTTCGTGAGATGGGTCGTTCGGCAATGGGTGTGTATGGTATGGGTCTCGATAAGGGTGACTATGTTGTATCAGCAGATGTTATCCATAAAGACCAAAAAAATACCCGTATCCTCATCATTTCTCAGAATGGGTACGGCAAAGCGACCGAGGCTGATGAATACAAGACCCAGAAACGTGGTGGTTCAGGTATAAAAACTGCTCAAGTCACCGAAAAAACTGGTCCAGTTATAACCGCAAAAGTAGTGACTGATGAAGACGAAGAAATTGTAGCGATGTCGAAAAAGAGCCAGGTTGTTCGTGTGGACATCAAAGAGATTCCAACCCTTGGTAGACAGACACAAGGTGTTCGTATTATGAAGCTTCGTGAGGGTGATTCAATTGCCTCACTTATCTGTCTTTAGGAAAACAGATTATTCTACAGCTTACGGAAAACGATAAAGAAAAAGAGAGTAATTCGTATGAATAAAAAAGGAAAAAAGGGCGGGTGTGCGTAAACGCACACCCGCCCTCCTGTTTTTACACACTTTTTACAGGTATACTGTACGCATTATGTTTTCAGACCCATTGCGAAATATAGAACAGTTTGATTTACGTGACGGTCATGTAGTTGCCGATTTTGGATCAGGGTCTGGTCATGTTACAAAATTGATAGCACATGCAGTTGCTCCGACCGGAAAAGTGTATGCAATTGATCTTAACCAAGACCTTCTTCTTCGTCTCAAAAATGAAGCCCAACAGCAACATGTTAGAAACATTGATACCATCGTGGGTGATCTTGAAAAGCTTGGTGGTACCAAGATTCGTGAAATGTCGATTGACCGTGTTGTCGTATCAAATATTCTTTTTATGCTTTCTGATAGACGTTGCTGTGTGAGTGAAATTCGTCGAATCCTTAAACCTCGTGGAAAAGTACTTGTTGTAGATTGGTCAGCATCATTTGGACACATGGGTCCACACCCTGAACACGTGCTCTACAAAGAGGTTGCAATAAAACTTTTTACAGAGCTTGGTTTTGAGGTTGAGAAGGAGATAGAGGCGGGGGATAATCACTACGGCATTATTTTTATAAAGAAATAAAACCAACACACCACCATGAAAGAAATGTCTAAATTTCAACTCTTCTTTATTGCCGGACTTATTTTTACAACCCTTCTCGGTGTGGCCCTTTTTGCAATGACGAAGGCAAATTCAGGTCAGAGCGTATCCCAAACAGTTGTGTGGGGGACATTGCCATCATCTATTATGTCGCAGGTCTTTAACGAGGCAAATGAAGCAGACAAAGGTAATACAAATATTTCGTATGTACAAAAAGATGCCGCAACATTTGAACAGACGCTTATCGAAAATCTTGCTCGGGGGACTGGACCTGATGGTATTTTAATCAATCAGGGTATTTTAGGTACACAGAGTGATAAGTTGGTAAAAATTCCATATACATCAATTACAGAACGCGTGTATCGCGACAGTTTTATTCAGGGCAGTGAAGTGTTTATGGATTCAGATGGTGTATGGGCGATGCCTTTTTCAGTCGACCCACTTGTCATGTACTGGAATCGTGACCTCTTTGCTGCCACAGGTTTCCCAAGCACACCAAAATACTGGGACGAATTTTTTGCTTATATTCCAAAGCTTACAATAAAAGACGAAGGTGGAAATATTAAACAGAGCGGTGTTGCTTTGGGTGAGTTTAGGAATATTGATTCTGCAAAAGAAATTTTATCAACAATCATACTGCAGTCGGGTAATCCTATAACAGCGTATTCAAACAATAGGCTTACAAGTGTGCTCTCGCAGGGATTTAATCAGAAGATGCCACCAGCCGAAGAGGCCCTCAGGTTCTATACAGAATTTTCGAATCCTACCAAGGATTCATATTCATGGAATAGGTCTCTACCTCGATCACGTCAGGCGTTTATTGATGGAAAGGTTGCTCTTTATTTTGGTTACGCATCTGAAGCGGCAGGGATTAGAAATAAAAATCCAAATCTCAATTTTGACGTCGCTCAAATGCCTCAAATAAAGGGTACAAAAGTTCCTATGACGTACGGCAATTTCGTCGGACTTGCGATATTGAAAAGTTCTCCAAATGCAGCCGCTCTTTTTCATGCGTACTCGACACTTATGTATCCGCAATTCATCGCGTCGTATATTGAAAAAGCAAACCTTCCTCCAATTCGTCGTGACATGTACACGGAAATGCCAACCGATGCATATCGTTCTGTGTTTTATCAGGCAGCACTCGTTGCCCGTTCGTGGGTTGATCCAAACCCAAAACTGAGTGATGGAGTATTTGCAGATATGATAGAAAACGTATCCTCGGGTAAATTGCGTCTTTCAGAAGCTGTGGTAAATGCCGAGCGTGGACTTAATAATTTGATACAATAGTCGCCATGATAAAAAAAAGCGTTATGGGTATATTGATGGGTGTGTTAATGATTCCATCAATGAGTGTTTTTGCACAAACTATTGATACAACGCAGATTGTGCAGTGTGGAGGAACGAGAGCCGATGGTACAAAACAACCTGATTGTGACTATAATCAGGCGGTCAATATTGTGAATAGCGTGATGAAGATAATTCTCTATCTCATTCCAAGCGTCGGTTCCGCTGTGTTGATGTGGGCTGGGTTTATGTTCATGACCTCAGGGGATAATCCAGGCAGGCGTGGTGATGCAAAAAAAGCTCTTTTGAATATTGGTATTGGTATTGCCGTTATGCTTGGTGCATGGGTCGCAGTGTATACATTAATGACGAACCTTATGCCCAAGGATTCTGAATTCTTGAAATCAGGTGGCAAAACACAGACAGTTGAAGACGTGATACAATTAAAGAAATAATATCAATATAATGAAGTCTATTTCTGTAATACTATTGGGTTTGTTTACGGTGTGTTTTACATTTTCTACTCCTGCATATGCGGCTGTTGATGCTACAACTAATCCAGGCGCTTCCGGTTATACTCAAAATGAATCTACCGCCAGGCTCCAAAACCCTCTCGGTGATAAGATTCCTGATATCCCAACCCTTATAACGAAAATCATAGACATTGTTATTCAGTTCTCATATATCGTTGTGGCGTGTTTCCTTATTTGGTCGGGCTTCAAGTTCGTAACAGCACAGGGAAATGAGTCAAAAATTTCATCTGCCAAATCGACGTTTTACTGGACCATTGTAGGCGCCCTCATTGTAATGGGTGCACAGACTTTGTCTGCTATGTTTAAGGCAACATTAGAAAATCTAGGAAAATAACCACCATGAAGAAAATTATTGCAACATGTGCATTCTGTCTTGCTCTTCTCCCATTTTCAATCAACGCGCAATCAGGTCTCGTCAATACGAAACTATATATACCTGATCGTAACGATGGTCCTGCGGACGTAGGCACCGTGGCTCCGACAGTATCTACTATACAGACTGGTTCTGGGTCAGGTAATCAAAACCCAACCACAAATAACCCAACAAGCCCTGGGGCAACAAGGCCTTCGTCGGCCGGTTCTCTTGGCTCTGGATCAAACCTCTCATGTAGAATTGAGGATTTCAAGAGTATTGTGACGTGTTTTGGGAGTGTTATAAATACCGCAATTCCTCTTATTATTGCTTCTACAGTTCTTGTTATCGTCTGGAACATATTTCAACTCATCAGAAAAGGTGACGGTGAAAACCTTAAAGGTATCAAAGACATTATTCTTTGGGGTGTTATTGGACTCTTTTGTATGCTCTCGATTTGGGGATTTGTTGCAATACTTTCAAATACATTTCAGCTCAATAATACAGCTATTACACCTCAGCCATTCCAGGTCCCAAAATAAAGTTTTTAAAAAAACACCTTTTAAAAAAAGAGGGTGTTTTTTTAATCCACATGCATAGGCGCTCATTTGCTGGAAGTCTGATATACTGGTCGTATATAAGCCCAATGGGTTTTATTAGCAGATTTATTCTTAATATATTTAATTCATAGTTATGAAGAAAGTAGCTTTCCTTGCAGCATCGTTTGCACTTCCTGTTCTCGCGTTTGCACAGAACGGTCCTTTTAAGGAGGCAAAAGACCTTAATAGTATTGTTGATATGATCAAGTCTCTCATAAACGTAGCCCTCCCAATCCTCGTTGCGGGTGCTGTTCTTTGGCTCGCATTTAACATCGTTAGGTATGTCGTTGCTGGAGGTGAAGAGGCAAAGGCTGGTGCAAAAACCCACATTGTCTGGGGTGTTGTCGGACTCTTTGCGATTGTTTCTATTTGGGGATTGGTCGGTATGTTGACCACAACGTTTAAAACAAACAAAGCTGTTACAGGAGGTGATGTAACCAAGCTAACCACAGGTCTCACTGGTACTAACTAACATGGAAGTTCTCCAGAAACTTTTTACTGAAATACTCAACCCTGGCGTAAGGATCCTTTTTGGTGTCGCGGTTGTGTATTTTCTCTGGGGAATATTTATGTACATAAAAGACGGTGATAGCGAAGTGGCAAAAACTGATGGTAAGAACCACGTGTTGTGGTCCACAGTAGGGCTCTTCATTATGACCTCGGTGTGGGGGATAATGCATTTCCTTCAAAACTCGGTAAATACACTGAGCGGTAAATAAAAAAAAGGGCAAAAAAACAGCTATGCGACAAGTCGCATAGCTGTTTTGTATAAACTTTTTAATAAAAAAAAGACCCAGGAGTGCATGATGTCGACCGAAGTCGAACCATGCACCCTCTGGGTCCTCGTAATCAAAAAGAACTATTTTTTTCGTATTGTTACAGTCATGGTTTTTTTTGGACTCATAAACTCAACAATACGAACTCTTGGTTCAGGTGGAATACCGAGTCTTCCACCATTGTCTGTTCCGTATACTGTTTTTGGGTCTTGATTGACCCGAACTCGATATACATCTTCTGTTGTTTCCCAACAGATATTGTTTGTCGTGAGCACGTACGGTTCAGACCATTCACCAGCTTTGCACATGAGCTTGGTTGGTGAATATATTTGTGTTGACGGTTCCGTTGTCATTGCACTCCAGATGAAGGCGATAACAATCATAACCGCAATCCTCGTGATCCACTTTGCCGCCTTGTGGGTGGGTGATGGATCTTCACTCTCTGTATCTTTTTTGTGAAGAGATGCAAGGAATGCTGCGAGGAAAAGCATACCGTTAATAATCACAACACTCGTGACCCAAGGGTGTGCTCTATCGATATCTCCCGTGAGCTTTGTCCAGATACCGAACACATTGTAGTGAAAGGCGAGTCCGTTAAAGACCGCCTGCACCACAAGGCGCACGACAAATGTCTGCCACAGGAATCCTACTGACCGAGATCTATTTGCTTTAGCAGGTTTCTCAGTCTCAGGTGTAAGGTATTTTCTCTTGAAGCGCCAAAACACAATAGCAATAAACGTAACAATAACTACAAACACGATAAGTTTCATTTCTTTACCTTCTTCTTGATTCGCGTGGTGGTGGTGGTGATGTGGTGATTTCCGACGCACTGTTTCCCTCGCCCTCATTCATGCCAAATGTCCCAACAGTGTTTCCAAGAACGAGGGTGCCTTTATGCTCTTTCATACCCTCAGAAAGCAATCGAGCCCTCTCAATCACCGCGCTACTGGGATTAACCATGAGCGCTCGTGCTTTTTGCTCAATCTCGTACGCTTCGGCATCAGCCTTCATGCGTGCAGTTTTGAGCTCTTTTGCGTTGATAATTTCCTGGCTCTCAGCGATCTTTTTTTCAACCTCAATTTGGCTTGTGGCCGCTTCGAGTTTTTGTTTCTGGATCGTTTGGGTTTCAAGTAGTTTTGCTGCTTGAATTTTTTCGAGCCTCTCCCTCTCCATAAACGCAGCTATAACCTCTGGGGGATTGTCGTTGTAGTCGAACCCAACGTATGCGACATTGGTGATTTTGACTCGCCCATCAAGATATATGTGATTCTTAACTTTCTTAACAAAATCACACCCATCGTCTGTTTTATCAAGCGCACGAAAATCATCAATATCTATATCACGAACATAATCCGTAACGCGACCGACGATCTCATCACTGAGTGGAAAATACCAATCACCTTTGAGGAGGCTGATAATTTCAAGCGGTTTCACAATTTCTATCGTCACATTAAACAAAATTGAAATCTTAAAATTTCCTTGAATTTCGATTTTGTCCGCGTAGATAGGGTATATCCACACAAACCTCATGACAGAGACATCCTCTTTGCGAGAAGCAAGAATTTTACCTTCAAGCACTCTCTGCTCAACAAGCGTTGCGCTTGTGGGTATTATCTTATCCTTATCACAAAGTTTGTTCCATCCGAACCGGTATGTGTGGACTCGTTCGTTGAGCAACCAATATCCCCAAAGGAAATAGATACCCAGTAGTCTCTCAAAAAAACCAAGAGGTGATTTCGGGGAAAATTCGATCTTACCAGTCGATTCATTGAAGTATGCGTATCCTCTGTTGTCTTTGTAGTTAATCGCAACGCGGTAGATATTTCCACCACGTTCAAAAAACTTAATATCACCATTTGTTGCCGGTGAACAAAAAACATTCTTTTTGTTTAAGACAAGCAAGAGACCAGGAACTTGGCTGGCAATATAGACAAGGACCATGAAGCCCAGTATCCATATGCAGATTTCCACTGTCGGAGAAAGAGTTGGTAGGTGTGAACCTAGCCACTCGGTTATAGTAGTTATTGTTGTGTTCATATGTTTCCTTTCAAAAAACTGTTTTGAACAGATAGGGAAGTGCGGAATGCACCTCCTCCTACCTATTCATTTCCTAGTCAATCATACCATATTTGTTTACAAAATGCAAGATATGTGTCTTCGTATGTATGTGGATATAAAAATGGCTTTGTTGAGCGTTTTTTATTATTTTGTTTACGACGTACTATTTTTTACTGGATTCAGCAAAACAAAAAACCAAGCCAATGGGCTGGGTTTTTTGTTTTCCGATTTTTCAGCGGTCGCTTTATTTTATTCAAAAGTAAAGAACTGTGCTTTTCGTGCCTCAAGAGAGACAAGATTAAACCGTTTGTTTGTATTTATTTGAACAATACTGTGATCAGAACTGCGACCAGAGAAGAAGATGAATGGTAGTTGAATAAATCCAATTAATGGCCTTGTTTGTTGTCCTGGTGAAATCGTTCTTTCGAAAGTAAAAAGTGTTTGTCGCTGTTTTGTGTCTATATCAAGCGCATATACTCCCTCGATTGTCTCAAAGGCGAGATGGGAATTATCTAACCATTTGAGAGAAAGGATACGTCGAGCAACATTTTTACATATATTATCTGAATACGAAAGATTTCGAAAAACCTCGTTGGTGTCTCCAGTTTTTAACTCTTGAATCATCACGGTTCCTCCTTCAGATTGATATTTTTGCATCACATTACTACTTCTCTGGTTCAGACATGGGGCAACATATTTCTCGTTGTAATTCTCAAAATCCAAATCAGCTTGTTTGGTGGTGGTAGAAAAATCTCTGTAAGCTAATTTTGTCCGGTCAGGGCTAAAAATAGGATCGGTAGGATTTTCTTCATTTTTTGCAACCGAAGGTATTTTTTCTAATTGTTGAACTTTTCTTGTATCTCGATCAACTTTATACCACCGTGACCAAAACGCATCACCTTCGCCCCCAGCTTCATTTAAATAAATGGTCTTGCTATCTGGTGTTGTTGCTAAAAAATCAAAACTCGACGAAACAGGGTTTTTTTCAATCAATTGGTAGTTCTCTTTACTAGATTCATTTTTTAGAGAAATAATGTTTAAAACTGAATCTCCTCCCGCATTGTATGAAGTAATAAACGCAAGGGCATCACCATTGTTAAGGTATTTTGCACTTAAAACTTTCTCTTCTTTGTTTCTATCAAGATTCACCGTAAACAAGGTTTTTGGTTGTGAATTTTGTACAGAGACATCTAGAGAGTAAATAACTGATTCTGTTTCTGAATTTGCCACAAATAAAATCATATTCTTTTTCCAAGAATTTGTTACTACCGAAGGATAGCTTCCCGTAATAGTAAATGAGTGGGTATTAAGATCTGGTTTTTCCAAATCCGGAGACACTTTCCAAATTTTGTATTGAGTGTTTTGTGGGGATTCTTTCTGGGTGTAATAGAAAACTTCTAATGGATTATTGCTGTCTATCTGTGTGTAATCCTCCACAACCTCGGCACTATTTTTATGACTTGCTATTTGTGTAATTACAAAAGCACTGGTTAAAACTACTAATAACAGAATACCAACCCAAATTATTTTATGGTTTGAATTGTTTGATTTTGTGTCTATATTCATAATGTTGGGTAATTATTTTAATAAATAATACCACATTTTGGCCCGGACCCCAAATTTTTGACACCCATTCTGTATACTTAATCACATAATATACACGCATATGAAAAAACCACGGGTAGCTCCTGACCTCAAGGAGCAAATCATTAACCGTATCAAAAACGATGGTGTCACCGTTGCCC
>CAIMLU010000008.1 GCA_903842365.1 uncultured bacterium | reverse complement strand
TTCTGAACTACAAAAGAAGATCCGGATATGGAACGACTACTACAACAATCTTGAGCATTGTGGTTTACGTGGAAAAACCCCGATGGAAATGTTAGGTTTATTTGAACTAGAGAAAGTGTCAAAAGAGGTTAGTTAAAACAAGTTACACTATCTAAAAAGAGAGTCCAAAGAGTTTTTCAGCGTTTGATACAAGTTGTTTATAAAAATCAACTGATGTCGATTCTCCCTTTATTTCAGCTATCTTCAGCGCAACATCTCGAACAAAGGCCGGCTCATTACGTTTCCCCCTATTTGGCACAGGTGCAACGTACGGAGAATCAGTCTCGGACATAATACGATTGTTCGGGGTCATCTCTACTAATTCTTTGTACTGTTTTGCAAACGTTACGACACCGGTAAATGAAAGGTAAAACCCAAGATCAAGAAACGCTTGTGCTTGTGTGGTATTACCCGCAAAAAAATGTGCATCTCCACGAAGCTTGTCCCCTGCTGTTTTTTTATACTCCCTTAAAATCACCAGAGCTTCGTCATACGCATTTCGTACGTGAAGCATTAAAGGTAAATCGAGTTCGAGGGCGAGTTCAATTTGTTTTTTAAACATTACCTCTTGGCGGATTCTGCCCGCCTCATCCGGCATATGATAAAAATCGAGTCCACATTCACCAATGCCAACCACTTTCTTTGACTGTGCGAGCGCGCGATAAAATTCAGGATTGAAGTCTTCACCTTTTGAGGTAAAAGGTTTACCTTCCCCACCCAACTCTTCTTCATCGTGGTGTGATGGATTTACATGCACTGGATGAAGACCAATGATGGCATACACCCAATCATGTGATTCGGCTATCTCGACCGCTTTTTGCGAAGTAACCTCTTTGGTTCCCACATTTATAATTGCCACACCTGATTCATAGGCACGTCTTAAAACTTCCTCACGATCATTATCGAAAGCAGAGAAGTTTACATGTGTATGAATATCTATATATGTAGGTTTCATAACAATTCTCACAGTCTATACGTATCTACAGAAACCCTCAAGCGCAAAGTAATAATATATGTCATACTCCCACGTAGAAACGTAGTCCTTTGGAGAACATTCCAAATGAATAGCACCTATATACACAGACTCGAAGAACATAACAAGACACCTTATTACGATATACTAATCGTTGAGACATCTGGTAAGAAGAGACCTTTTAAGGGGTCCGTTGAGGAGTTACTTCAACAACACCCAAAATTTAAGGGTGCAAAAACGATACTGAACGCAAGTGCGTTGGGAATCCAATTGTTGATTCACGAATGAACGAGCGAAGTACCCGGCAAATCTGTCGGGTACTTTTTTCTAGTCCTTTCGTAAGAAAAGAGGTTTCTCTGGCATTTTGTTTTCCCTAAGTAAAGTACACATTATTTCTGCCGTTCCTGGGAGAATAGGTTTCAACATCAACGCGATTGTGTTCAAATCCAAGAGCAACCAAGAAACCACCTCTTTTGCTTCCTCGGGATTTGTCTTGATGAGCTTAAAGGGTTGTTTATTTTGAATAGTCAGATCAGCGTGGGACACAACTCCAAAAATAGAATCGGTTGCTAATTTTATATCAAAAGAATCGAGGGCTTTCTTATAATTCGAGACAAACACATCCCCTTTCGGTAAACCATCCTCATCTAGAGTAAATTTTGTTACATCAAATAATACACCGTATGTAGTCGCCATTTTCATCACACGAGAAACCAAATTACCCAGACCATTCGCAAGACCCGAGTTATATGCAGCTTTAAAACGCTCAACAGTAAATGGTGAATCTTCGAATGAACCTATTTCGCGAGCAACAAAATAGCGAAGTGCATCGGTCCCATACCCATTCACAATATCGACTGGATTAACAACATTACCAAGCGATTTTGACATCTTGATACCACCCTCACCTGTTACAAAACCATTCACCACAACAGTGTTGGTATTCGGAAGCCCTGCGGCAATAAGCATTGCCTGCCACATAACTGACTGAAATCGAGTATTGTCCTTTCCACAATATTGCGTCGGTGTACCATCTTTCCAAAACTTCTCAAAGGTAACAGTATCTTCTGGCCACCCAAGGGTAGAAACGTAGTTTACAAGCGCGTCAAACCAAACGTACATGACATGGTCTTCATCTCCCGGAACAGGTATTCCCCATGACATTTTTGTTTTAAGACGTGAAATACTGAAATCCTCAAGTCCGTGTTTGATAAATTCACGCATCTCGTTCAAACGGAATTCAGGAATAACATGAAATGTTCCAGAGTCATATAACGCGAGAATTTTTTCACCGAGTGAAGAAAATCTAAAGAAATAATTTTCTTCTTCAATAGTTTCCAATTCCCTATTGAGATGAATTGGACATTTTCCACCAATAAGCTCAGATTCTGTTTTATTCTCCTCACAACCAACACAGTATTTTGCTTTGTAGTTCTTTTTGTAAATATAACCATTCTCTGCAACCCTATTCCAAAATTCCTGCGCTGCCTTTTCGTGATGTGTGTCAGTGGTGCGCACGAAATGTATATCATTTGATATACCTAATAGAGGGAGGAGTTTTTTGAACTTTGCTGCGTACTCATCAACGTATACTTTTACCTCTTTTCCGACGCTCGCCGCTGTATCAAAAAGCTTTTGACCATGTTCATCTGTTCCTGTATTAAAAAACACCTCGTACCCTTGGGCTTTTTTATTACGAGCAATAACATCAGCACGAATAAACTCAAGAGCGTGGCCCATGTGAGCTTCAGCGTTTACATAAGGGAGTGTTGTGGTGATATAAAAGGCTTTCTTTTGCATACCAAACAGCATACCGCGAAGGGACTAAAGCGCAAAGCGGGCAAGAAGTTTTAAAAAAACTTCTTGCCCGCTTTGCATACACCTTACCCTCGCACCACTTTTCGACGCTCAAAATCATCAATAATTTCAACAAGGAACGATGATAGAGGAACCGAGAGAATGACACCGAGGAATCCTGCAAGTTTTGCCCCAACAATGAGCGATATAATAACAAGTATTGGTGGAACACCAACAATACGGGTCACAACGAGTGGGTAAATAAGGTGATTTTCAAATTGGTGAATAATTAAATAGAGCCCAGCAGTAAAGAGAGCAAGTGACACGCCGCCAACTGAGAACGCAACAACCGTACCAACAATTGCAGAAAAGATTGGGCCAAACATTGGAATGATCTCAAAAATTGCTGCAAGTGTTGCAAGCATAAGTGCATTTTTGACACCCAAAACAGTAAGCCCTAGGTACACCAAGACACCCATAATAACAGCAAGAATAATCTGACCCTGCATCCAACGACCAATCTTTCGTTGGGTACGATTCCACAAATCAATAACGTATAATTCTTTCGCTTTTGGGGTAACTATTTTCAAAAATTTCTCAACCCCGTTTTCCTGTACAGAAAGATAGAACGATATAACGACAATGAGAACGAAACCTAGTATGCCACCGAAAACAACACTAAGTATATGAATTGCGCCGCCAGAAACAGTAGAGAGCGTATTATTAATGCTTGATATAATTTCTCGTAATGTGCCAGCACTATTTGCCGTGACGGTATTTGAAATACCTGAAATAGTTGCCTTTGAGGCAGCAATGCCATATGAAGCCTGGCCCGCGACTGTCTTCACTGTCTCTGCTTGGTGTGATTCGAGTGGGCTCCACAATGAAACAGTATCGACATATTCTGGTACAGAAGAGAGAAAGTTTGATGTTTCTGACAGAAGAAGTGGTACAAATGAATATACAATACCAACGAGTATAGTGCCCATACCAACATAGACCGCAAGCACTGATAAAACACGTGACATTTTACGACGCATGAGCCACCTCACCCCTGGATCAACAGCAGAAGCGATGACAACAGCAGTGAGGACAACAAGGGCTATATCTTTGACGAGATAAAGAACGTAGAGCGCAATAAGAAAAAAGACTGATTTTACAATCGTACTTAAACTAATATTTACTGTTAGATTTTTTTCTGTATCCATAAGTGTAATAATACTACGTTGTTATACATGTGAACACCTACTAAGCAGCAAGGGTAACACGAACTGCGTCTTCATTAATGTTTTTACCAACAATCGCAACATATGCCCTCCCTGGCGCAAATATATATTGCGACACACGTAAAATATCCTCTGGGGTTACGGCTATAATTCGCTCCATCACCTCTTCTGGTGTATGAATCACACCGTACTCAATCTCTTGCCCACCAATAAAATCGGCGACATCATCTGACGTCTCAAGAGACATGGCCCGTCTACCTGTAATAAAATCTTTAACTTTTTTAAGTTCCGCATCGCTCACTCGCTCGCATGCAAGCTTTTTAGTCTCGTTCAAAAGAACACCTACGATTTCGGGAACGCGAGCACTTTCGGTACCAGTAAAAAGATGAAACCTACCATGAGTATCATGAAGCACTGTGTTTGCCCCCAAATAATATCCCGACCCCCTCTCTTCACGAAGCGACTGCCACAACCGCGAGCTCATACCACCAGAGAGAATATTTCTAATAATCGAAACGGTGTAGCGATCTTCATTAAATTTATGTATCGCCCTAAAACCAACAGCAATGTGAGCCTGATCTATATCACGCTCAACAAACGAAACGTGTCCACCAATCCCCTCTTCGATAACACTTAAACGTTCTGGAATAGCCCCTGAAGGAAGTTTTGAAAAAGATGCTTCGGCAATAGAAAATGCCCGATCAACATCCATACCACCAGCAATAACGACAATGGTATTTTCTGCTTTGCAATGCAACGCACGGTGCATTAAAAAATCGTCACGGGTGAATCGTTTTACGTTTTCCTTGGGGCCAAGAGTCTCCCACCCTGCTGGTTGTTTGTCACCATACATAAGGCGAATAAGTGCATCCCACACTTTCTCTTGAGGCTCATCCTCATACATATCTATTTCACCCGTTATAACTCCACGCTCCTTTTCAATCTCTGCTTCGGGTAAAAGTGGTTCGAGGTAAATATCAGAAATAACATCGGCAATTGCATCAAAATGACGAGTATCCGCTTTTGCAAAATATGCCGTTTGTTCTTTGCCTGTCCACGCATTATATGACGCACCAATTGAATCAAGAAAAAGTGCCATATCCTTTTGACTCGGCCTTTTTGTTGTACCTTTGAATGACATGTGTTCGAGAAAATGCGAGATACCCGATGTTTCAGCAACTTCATTAAAAGCACCCGATCGAACCATAACCATGTACGTCGCTGTTGGGTTTCCAGGCATTGGAGCACAGATAATGCGAACGCCATTGGGAAGAACTTTTTTAATGATATGCATGAGTAGCAGTATACCAAAGTAAAGAACTTCGACGTAGGAGATCCAAGGTTGTGGGTGTAATTGATCAGGGCCCCAAGCAATACCAAACCAGCATCATATATTGACATGGGGGGGGGTATTTCATATATCTTGTGTGGGAAATTCCTCAGGTGAGGAATAGTTCCTAAACACAATACTGTTAGATACTGAAAATGAAATACCTCAGGATAGTTAGTTGTATCATCGTAGGCCTCTTGGGCCTTGTCTCGACATCAAAAGCAGATATCAGTTACCAGTGGCACTATCTCCTTACTCAGGATGGGAGAAATGCTAAGATTGTTGAACGGGCGAAACGGGATGTTGGTGTAGTTGTTGGAAGACAGTGTAAAGAGTGGGTATATGATGTTGTAAAGAGTGCTTCATGGCAAGTGGTTTTACTTCCCCTGAACAATCCCAATGATCCGATTCCGTATTTCTGGGTCTACGGCAAGGATGTTGTAGGTTCTGGATCTATGGCCCTTGATCTCTTAAAGCCTGGATACATTATTCAGATGAGGTATCCGGATAAAAATGATC
This sequence comes from uncultured bacterium, assembly GCA_903842365.1. Lineage (GTDB taxonomy): Bacteria > Patescibacteriota > Minisyncoccia > Phycocordibacterales > UBA6065 > CAIMLU01. Next base: position 13,392 of record CAIMLU010000008.1, on the reverse strand, counting down.
CAACAAAGTATCATCCGCATACTGTTGTTGTGACAGGTGTTGATGTGATTGGTAAAAAGTTTAATGTCATTCACTGTAATTTTGCCGGTGATGGCAAGGTAACGACCTATTCTTGGACATTTGCTGATTTTTACGCAAAGACTAAGTTGTACTATACGGTATACTGGATTCTTTGAGATTGGTTCCATAGGTTCGCCTCGGCGAACCTATGTTTATATAATCGATAATATGAAAAAAAACAAAAAGAATTTTCTTATAGGTAGTATTCTTGTTTTACTGGCAATCTCAACCTGGTTGCTTTGTATAAATAAAAAAACGCGTACCCCTTTGTCTGTAAACGGTATTGAAACAATCGAAACCTGCAATCCAGGTGATGATATTTTAGTACCTTTAATAAGGGGCAAGGACTTATATTCAATAACAGCGGCAGCTCCTAGCTATCTGATGTATACAGATCAGCAATTCAAGTTTAGTGTATTCATTCCAGGATACCTTACAAAACCATCCTTCCAATACATTTCTAACATCTGTCGCCAGGATGAGAAAAAAGGGCAATCTCTAATCCAAATCTCTTTTAGTAATCCTCATGAGAATAACGAAGGGCTTGATACAAGTCTTCATATCAATATAAGTACTACTACAAAAACAACAATTGTAGTTCCGCCTCCACACATTGGTCGTGTAAATGTAGTTGATGGTTGTTACGTTATAGGTGGTGAGCAGGCGATTGTATATCATCCTGCATCAGCCGAAGATCCATCAAATCGGGATGGTGCATTGTTCAACACTTTTTCTGTGATACACAATGGTTACCTGTACGAAATTCATGCTCTCCCTGAAGCATTTATAGGTGAAAAAATCATAGGAAGTTTCAAGTTTCTTAATTAGTAGCTAGTCCCATAGGTTCGCCTCGGCGAATCTATTTCTATATTATCGAATATACTATAAGAAAATAGTCTCATCTAAAGAAAGGTTTTTTAATCCTGAGAACCCTTGCAACACTCTTTTTTCACGCCAAGAAAAACAAAACACGTACCAACTTTTGTTGGTACGTGTTTTGTTTAGAGAGAAACTTTTTCTTTCAAGAAACGTACAAGGTCAGCTACCGCTACACGCTCCTGGTTACCAGTGTCCCTATCACGGACAGTTACACAGTTATCTTTTTCAACAGTCTCAAAATCAACAGTGACACAGTACGGTGTACCAATTTCATCTTGCCTCCTATACCTCTTACCGACGTTACCATTGTCATCAAAAACGACACTACCACCCAATTCGTTACGGAGAGTTTGATATATTCCACGAGCCTTTTCAACAAGTGGTGGTTTATTCTTGAGGAGTGGAAAGACCGCTACTTTGATTGGGGCAACTTTTGGAGAAAATTTGAGAAAAGCGCGCACTTCCCCACCAAGAGAATCTTCTGTATAAGCAGATGAAAGCGTTGCAAGAATGAGTCGATCAAGACCGAACGTCGGTTCTATACAATGAGGCACAAATCGTGTTTTTGTCTCTTCATCAAAATATGATAAATCAACTTTACTTGCTGTTATATGTGCATTGAGGTCGTAGTCAGTTCGATATGCAATACCGAGGAGCTCTTTCTGGCCAAACGGAAAATCAAACTCAGTATCAACACTCCTTTTTGAATAAAATGCTCGGTCTGCATCGGGTACTTCTACTTTATGAATTTTTGCTTTTTCAAGACCAAGATCAGCCAAGAAATTGAGCTGCTCTTCGTAGAGAACATCAAAAGTCTCCTGAACCTTTTTTTCATCACGGGGATCAACAAAGTACTCGATTTCCATTTGTTCGAATTCGCGAGACCTAAACGTAAAATCACGTGGGGCGATTTCGTTTCGAAAGGCTTTACCGATCTGTGCCATACCAAATGGAAGCCTTGGATGGAAGGAATCGAGAATATTTTTGAAATTTACAAACATACCCTGCGCTGTTTCAGGTCGAAGATACGAAACGGAGGTATCGTCCTCGATAGCACCACAATGTGTCTTGAACATCATGTTGAACTGACGAACATCACCAAGAGGATTACCATCAGGACTCTTTACACCTTTCTCTTTAATAAGGCGGTCCATATCAGCGAGACGAAGCCCTTTAACATCAACACCGATGTCTTCGAGCAAATGATCAGCACGATAGCGTTTTTTTGTCTTCAAATCTTCAACGAGAGGATCAGCAAAACCACCAACGTGACCAGATGCTTTCCATACGTTTTGATTCATAAGAATCGCAGCATCCATTCCGTACATATCCTCCCTGTTAAGCACAAAGCGTTTCCACCAAAGACCTTTAATATTATTTTTTAGAGCAACACCGAGGGGGCCGTAGTCCCATGTGCCAGCAAGACCTCCGTAGACCTCTGAACCTTGGTAGATAAAACCACGTCGCTTTGCGAGTGATATTACTTTATCCATAACCGATTCTTTTCTTTCTGGTGTTGCCATATACTTTTTATATTATTAATTTGCACGAACCGCTTGATTGCTTGAAACCCCAGGGTCACTTACTTGAACATTGATTGGATTAAGAACCGTGCTTATCACCCCTCCAGTAAAATCATCAACCCCTGTAAAATTTGCCTCATTTACAAGAACAGGTGTTGACCCAACCTGAGTAACAGCTGGAATAAGACCAACCTGGAAAGCGACGCTGTGATCAGGCTTTGTATACCCAGCACCGCGCGTCACGTCGCCGGCATTCCATGTTACCGTTCCATTTACTTTATCAAATGAAACATCAGCATCTGAAACCACATTATTCTTCCAGATAACATATGGGGGCAACTGGGCTTTTATGATTGCATTGGTGATGCTATTCGAAGCGTTCTTAATTGTCCAGACAATTGTGTAAGTCGTCTCCTTTTCAGCAACAGGTGGCATACTGCCACTATTGGTAACAGGTCCTATTGAATGAAGAGAATATCCTGCGAGTTCTACAATAGTTCCAACTTTTACCGTACGGGATGATGATACCCCAACATTCTCGACCGTTGCGTTTTCATCGATACGAGAACCTTGCACTGACACTGCCATATTCACAATAGGATTCTGAGGATAGGATCCTGGTGCCATAGTTGGAACTGAAAACGAGAACGAGGCTTCACCAGTGGCCCCAGCAGCTATCATCGCAAGCTCAGAATTACTACGACCAGTAAACCGCACAATCTTATTTTTAGAATCATACACACCACGATCGACAATAACAGTACCTTTATCAAACATATTTCCCGAAAGGGCGACTTCAATAACAGCATCCGAAATACGCTCAGAAAGGTTATTGACCCATTTAATATTCGCACGAACCGAGCGACCAGGAACAACCGATACATCTGACGAGGTCTTTCCATCAATAGCGAGATCTACACCAATAAAAGGTCTCTCAACTGTGTATACCATCCCCCCTCCAGTGATAGTGGTTGCAATGCTAGATTGGTTTCCTTTACCAACAACCCCGACTTTACCTTTAATAGCCCTTTCTTCTCCGTCCCGAGCATCGATAAAACCACGTATAGTAAAATTCTTTTTTGCTTTTGGATTAAGGTCACCAATGTAGAATACATTTTGACCGTATGATGGATTTGGAGTTATTTTTGTGGTCGAAAACCCAAATGGGTATTCGAGAACAAGGGCAACATCATGAATCACCTCAGTTGAATTTGATACCACAGAAATATTTGTATCAAATTCCTGACCTGCACCCACCTTTGAAACGCCCCCAAAAGAAAGCGTTATAGGCGATGAGCTAATGACGACATCGTATGTTTTTGATTTTTGAAAAAGTGCACCTGAACCTGCAACACGGTATTCTGCGGTAACCTTAATCTGCTTACTCTCATTTTGAGCACCAAAAAGTATTGACCGAAATTCTTTAGTTAAAGCAGCGGATGAATTAATGTTACCAATTCGTGTTCGTAATCTACTGAGATCACTTGCCACTCCATCAGCAGTTTTTGTTGCCTCAGGATATTCAACAATAAGATCAACCGATTCAAGTGAAACACTATTTCGGTTCATAACCGCAACAGTAATTGAAAGTGGCTCTCCACCAGAAATAGTTGTTGGGCCCTTGATCGCAATATCAAGATTTTTTACCGAAACAATCGACGCACCGCTTAGAAAAACGTACGCAGAAATACCCAAGGCAACAAGAAAGAAGAGTATAGAGAATACAAAAAGCCCTTTAAACATAAATGAACTTGAGTGAGGTTTAGTTGCCCCTAAGAGAGGCGCTGGTTCAGCTACTTTTTCCTTTTCCCATTCTGAAGTAACCTCTATTGCGCCATGATGAATTGAATGACGGTTTATACCATCAGCGGTTTTACCAACATCAAGTGTTTTTTGTGCCCGTTCAAGAGCGCTTTTGGATACTTCTCGCATGGGACTAATAGTAACACATCTATACACAGGAAGGATGCAACCGTGCATTCGAGTGCGTCACGACAGATGACTGACTCTAAGTGCTTCATTTACAAGGACGATAGCCTCGCGACGCAGTGGTACGAACTGAGCTATAACTTCATCCGAAAAACTGAGTGATTGAATAAGACTTCCAAATGATTCTGGAACCCGTATATAGCCAAGGATAAACATAATACGCAGCGATGCTAACTCTTCGGCAAGGCTCTGTTCCACATCTTTCATGGTAGGAAGTGCTGCATAGAGCTCTTTTATGATGCAGTAGAGCCTTGGTTCAGGTTCTTCCCCTTGGACTAGTTTTGATATGAGTGAAAGGGGTCGAACAACATGGCTACGCTCACTAACACCCAGGCGATGTCCTTCAATTTCCATAACATTCACAATCCTCCACGTCTCCCTCCCTCGTACCAAGAAAAACCGTACTGGTTTGAATGAAACGAGAAACGATTTGAGTTTTGAATTAAAACGCCGGACCCCTTGAGCACTCGCAAAAATAACCCCAAAATTATGAGTGAGTATTTTAAAATCACGTGATGTTTCACCTTTGTCACGTGAACTTATAATGACCCCTTCTGTTTCATAAATACGGTACACAGGTAAAGCATACAAGGAGAATGACAATATAAAAAGCACCCAACCTATCTAAGTGAGTGCTTAAATGATATAGGGACGTCTGTATTATCCACGACGCACTATCTCGCTGTATACAATCTCGATTGCTTGTTCAAGGGTAAGACCAGTTGTATTGATGACGAAATCATAGTGACTTTTATCCATGTAATCATGAATACCGTAAATACAATTGTACTGTTCGCGCATCTCATTTTCCCTTCCAAACGTTTCAACTCGAACAGACTCGGGCGATAATTGTATCCCCTTCTTTTGTGAATCACGAACCCGAATACGTTCAAGGCGTACGCTGTCATCAGAAATAACACAGATCTTAAATGAATCAGGTATTGTGTACCACGCAAGCCTCCCATCAAAAACAAAAGAATCGTGAGTCTTACCGTAGTGACCAGCGTTCTCTTCTATTGCCCGGTCAATACCGTAGTCTTGTTTTGCAAGAATATGCATATCAAGGAGTGATACCCCTCTCTTGTCCGCTTCTTCACGAAAAATATCACCCGACGATACAAAAGAGGCACCCAAACGATCTGCGATTGAACGACCAAGCGTTGTTTTTCCCGTACCAGATAATCCTCCAATTGTTATTTTCATGTAACTTATTTTTATATTTTGTGGAAAAAGCGTAACAAAGTGTTATGCAAAAAGAAATACCCGCACAAAAGCGGGTATTTCTTTTTACTTTTTAGAAACCTTTTCAAGGACAACTTTCATATTTCCCTTTTCTATCTTTATATCCTCTCCAACCACCAAACCTGCGAATGACAGAGTATTAATCTGTGCAACTTTCTTTAATTCGCCTGAAGCCTCTTTGAGAAAATCTTGGAGCAGTGGAGAAGCATCAACGGTCAAGACAGCTTCTTCGCCAACAATAAAATTAAGTTTTTTACGCAGATCCTGGATAGCACGGAGTAATTCGCGAATATCGCCTTCATTTTTAAGTTCTGGAGTGATTACCATATCGAGCACAAGGTCCGCTGTGAGGTTTGGATTAACTTCAACCTTCTTTACATTGATTTCATCGGCAAGGATTGAGAGCAGCCCTTCCGCACCAATAAGTTTTTCACTCCGAATGATTACTTTTGCAAGTGGTTGACGTACTTTAATATTTGCTTTTGCTCGTTCCTGAAGTGCTATGGATGCACACGCACGAACTTCGGCCATCTGAACAAATAATTCCCTCTCTGCTTTTGAAGGAGTATGTACATCCGGAAAAGATTCAAGATGAACACTCTCCATTTCACCGCCGACAGATTTATAGAGCGTTTCGGCATAGAACGGCATGAATGGAGCAATGAGTTTTGATGTTTCAAGAAGCACGGTACGAAGCGTGTTGAGAGCGGCCTGTTTATCCCGAACATCATCACCTTTTACACGGTCACGTGAACGTCTCACATGCCAATTGGAAAGGTCATCAACAAAATCCATAATGGGACGAGCCGCTTTATCAAGTTCATATCTCTCAAGGCGCGCTGTTACTTCAAACGCCGTTTCCTTGAAACGAGAAAACATCCATACATCTAGTACATTTTTTGATTGAGGAAAATCTTTTTTGACCTCACCTTGATACAGGGTGTAAAACGAAAGCACATTGTCGAGACGTAAAATAAGTTTCTTTGATACTTCATCAACTCCCTTCTCAGAAAACTTAATGTCCTCACCAGCAACCGCAGGAGATGAGAGCAAGTAATACCTCAATGCGTCCATGCCGTACTTATTTATAATCTCGATTGGGTCTGGATAGTTCTTGAGACGTTTTGACATTTTTTCACCATTTTCTGCCAAAATAATTCCATTTACCACAACATTCTTGTACGGTGCTTTACCAAAGAGAGCAACTCCTAATACAAGCATTGAGTAGAACCATCCACGAGTCTGGTCTATACCTTCAGCAATAAAATCTGCAGGAAAACCAACTGTTTTTTTAAGGAATCCACCAGGAGAAAACTCATCGTTTTTTGTGCCAATATACCCCGCCTTACCATACGGCATGGCACCGGATTCAAACCAACAATCAAACACTTCTGGGACACGGGTCATTCTCTTTCCGGATGCTGAATAGACCGCAACAGAATCAATATAGGGACGATGAAGATCGATTTCACCACGTTTATTACGAGCCATCGGCTTGTAGAGAATATCCTTAAACTCTGCATTTTTAATAAATGACTCATCGCGACCGACTATTTTCAATCCCTCTTCAAGGGTCTGCCCTTGAGCAAGGGTACATAATTCCCACGCTGGAGTTCCATGCGTGATGATAAGGATTGTTTTTCCTGAGTATTCTTTTTCGTACTGCTCAACTGCAGCAAGCATTCGTGCGCCAATCTGGTTTCGGCTTTCTCCCCCTGGGTATGATTTACCTAAAAATTCCACGTCGTCTGCAAAATAACCATCGGCAGCAGAAAGAGGCTTCTTGTTCCAAGAACCAACCTGGACCTCGGTCAATCGTTCATCTGTATGACAATGCTTTCTTGAAACATCAAGCGCCAGTCGAACAATATCAGCTGTTTCTTGAGTCCGCTTCATTGGCGAAGTAATAATGATATCAACTCCCTCATTCTTTAATTTCGTAGCCGATACACGAACTTGGTCCCTTCCTTTTTCTGTGAGGTGATGCTCATTTGAAATTAAAGAACTATAGATTTCGTGTACATTATTTTCAGCTTCACCGTGGCGCATAACAATGTAACGATTCTTTGCATGAACACGTGAAAGCAACTCATCGAGCGATCCTGGAATAAACACTTCACCATCCTCAGATCTCCACACAGGGAGTGGTGCGCCCCAAAATCGTGATCGTGATATTGCCCAATCACGAGCACCTTCAAGCCATTTACCAAACCTGCCATCACGAATTTCCCCTGGGACCCAAGAAATCCCCTGGTTTGCAGCAATGAGTTTATCTTTAATCTCAGGAACTTTTACAAACCACGATGAAGCCGCGTAGTTGAGGAGTGGGGTGTCACATCTCCAACAATGTGGATATGAGTGTGTAATTTTTTTCTTTTCAAAGAGAAAACCACGATGTGCAAGATCTTTTATAACTTCAATATCTGCTTTTTGATGATCACCTTTTGGCTTTACATCCATGTGTGCAAACGCAAGCACCTCTTTTTTGAATTTTCCATCAGTTGAGACATGCTGAACAAACGGCAATGCTTTTTCCTTACCCAAATTCATGTCATCCTCACCAAATGCGGGTGCAATATGTACAATCCCCGTGCCATCTTCAGTTGTCACAAATGGAGCGCTGTACACTTTCCACCCATTCTCACGATAGAGTGTTTTCGCGTCATCTGCATAGTATCCATAGAAAGGTTTGTAAGCCTTGCCAACAAGAGCACTGCCTTTATACTCCTCAACCACTTCAACATTTTTATTCGCAAAAACTTCAGCAAGACGAGATTTGGCAAGAACAAGAAATTCCTCCCCTTTTATAACAACACCGTCTTCTGTTTTTTTCTCTACGTCAGTTTTTACCTTCACATAATCAATATCTGCCCCAACAGCCAAAGCAACGTTGCCAGGAAGAGTCCACGGCGTTGTCGTCCATGCCAAGAAATATGTTTTCGGTTCGCCAACGAATTCAAAACGGACAAAAACCGAAATATCAGCAATATCTTTATATCCCTGATTCACTTCGAAGTTTGAAAGCGTTGTCTCACAACGAGGGCAGAGGTGCATTGATTTAAAACCTTCGTATACCAATCCTTTTTCATGAAGTGTTTTAAATGCCCACCATACTGATTCGGTGTAGCTGCGATCCATTGTCTTGTAATCATTCTCCATATCGACAAATCGTCCAAAACGAGGAATGAGGCTTTTCCAATCTTCCGCATAACGCATTACCGATGATTCTGCTATGTCGTTGAACTTTTCAATACCAAACTTTTCAATATCTTTACGTGTCGCAAGACCGAGTTCTTTCTCGACAATGTTTTCAACTGGAAGGCCGTGACAATCCCAACCCCACCTGCGAGGCACGTGAAATCCGCGCATCGTTTTATAACGGGCAACAGTATCTTTGATCGTTGAAGGAAGAACATGACCGTAATGCGGCAGTCCGGTAGCAAAAGGAGGTCCATCATAAAAGACGAACTCCTTACCCTTTTTACGAGCCTCGATTGTTTTTTCAAAAATTCGTTCCTTCGTCCAAAAGGCGAGTATTTTTTCCTCGTTCTCAACTATTTTTGACTTCATTGGTTGTGTTTGTTCTGACATGGCAATATAACTTGAAAAATCAGGGTGATTATACCTTTTTGAGTCTTTTTTTCAATTAAAAAGCGGGCTCTCGTGAGCCCGCAAAAAAACACAAATCATTCTTCGGTAATAATAACCTCCCGTTTTTTATTCTCCCGTTCAGGACCCCTCATGAGAAAATGGGCATCCTTTGGAAAAATATGGGTATCCAAATCAACTTGTTTGAGCTGGAACATAGACCCTGTCGATACAAGCATTGATGAGAACCGTCCAAGCGAAAATTCATCACAGCCGATCGAAAAGAGTGTTCCTAACTCATGAACCCTATCAGGGTACTTCTCAGTAAACGCAAGAAGCTCAATAGTATTTGCACAGTCATTCCGGATAAAGACATTGAGCATTCCCCTAATGGCCCTAAAGGTTAACTTCTCCTCATACGAGGGGCGACGCTTACCCTTAAGCCCAACTATTTTGTAGTGCAGATAATTTCCAGCTTGATACTGTGAATTTCGACAAGGACAAAACGTTCCATCCTTGGCAACTTGAGCACAAGAACGCTTGAGCATATCCTTAAACCACTGTTCATTACCACCATCAATTTCTATCGGTGGTAAATCATAAAAGATATGTGAAACAACTGAAGTGAATGACGTGAGTGTGGGTGTGGAAGGTGCCATACAATACACATATCAACACATCATATAGATAAATGCAATAGGTGTGGGCAATAAAAAACACCCTAAAAATTTAAGGTGTTTTTTATGTACTTACATTCTCTCTGGAACCTTCATTCCAAGGAGCGCTAGACCATTTTCGAGCACTATTCGAACAGATGCCGTCACTGCAACGCGCCATGGTGAATGCACATCTTCAGCATCAACAATTTTTGTATTTCCGTACCATGAGTTGAATGCAGACGAGAGCTCGATCAAATAGAGTGCGATTTGGTGTGGTGCCATTTCAACACCAGCACGAGCTACAACTTCGCCGTATCGAGCAACCATTCGTTCTACCATCGCTATATCAGCATCCACTTTTTCCAATGACGCTTTAATTCCAGCTTTTTCAGCTTTATCAAGGATTGATTTCGCACGAACAGCGCTGTAGAGCAGATAAGGTCCCGAGTCACCTTCAAAAGATAGTGCCATTTCCATATCAAACGCAATATCTTTTTGACGTGCCACTTTCAAAATTTCGTACGTAACCGCCGAATGGGCAACGGCCTCCGCAATAAGAGATGGATCACCTTCCCCGATTCGTTCCTTCACAATACTTTCAACTTTTGTTTTTGCCTCATCAAACAAATCATCAACATACACAACGTTGCCTGCACGAGAGCTCATCTTTCCCTGTCCTTTTATAGACACATACCCATAAGCAATATGCGTAAACTCTTCACGTTTTCCAATACCCAATTGTTCGCATACGGCAAACAATTGCTGGAGCGCGAGTGATTGCTCGGGACCAATAACCCACACCAAATGGTTTGCGTTATGTTTTATTTTCTTGAGGTCAGTTAACGCAATGTCTTGTGTGATATAGAGCGATGTACCATCCTGTTTCTGAACAACGGTATCGGTTAATTTGAATTGAGAGAGATCGGTGAGCACTGCGCCATCTGGAAGTTTTTTGAAGATACCTTTTTCAAGACCTGATTCAACATACTGTTTACCCTTCTCGTAGTGTTCGTGTTCATGCCAGACATAATCAAATCGGGCTCCGAGTCGGGACAAGGTTTCTGCCTGACCATCATGTGCGTATTTCAAAACTGTTTCCCATAAATCCCATACGACTTTATCCCCCGCTTCCCAATCAACGACAAGCTGTCGAACTTTTTTTTCATTCTCACTATTTTCACACTCCGCTGCACCCTTTACGTAGAGCTCATCAACAAATCTATCTGCCTTAAGCACACGGCTTTCTGGGGTGTGCCATTCAGATTTATGTGATTGCCAATACGAAGCATTCCCTACTCGCACACCGTCTTTTTTTGCAGCAACAAGGTATCCCCACATGAGCTTAGCGATAGCAATACCACGATTGTTATCAACCATTTCCCGTATCACTCGAGCACCATTTGCCTCAAGGATGTTACAAAGGGCGATACCAGTGATTGCATTGCGCATGTGACCCAAGTGCATCGATTTATTTGGGTTTGGCGACGCATATTCAATTGCCCATACATCTTTTGAGAACTGCATATTTTTTCCGTACCCTTTTCCACCCTTAAGCACCTCGGAAACAGCATCCACAAAATAACGAGACGAGAGGTAGAGGTTAATAAAACCAGGCCCAGCGATTTCAACTTTAGAGATAGTTGAAGGGAGGGTGCGCTCTAGTTCAGAAACAATCTTTGTTGCACATTCACGAGGGTTGAGCTTTGCCTGCTTTGCAAGAACCATGGCAACGTTCACCGCATAATCACCGTGTGCTACATCATCAGGGTGCTCTATAGCAAAAGAGACCTCGGGTAATCCAAGGTTTTTTAAAGCGGTTTTCACCAACTGCTCAATCGTTTCCTTCATATGAAAGGAACTATATCATAGCCAAAAGTATCTGCTATACTCTTTTCAAAACAACACATATCCATGTCAAAAAAATACATTCTCCTAGGGATCATTTGTGCACTTACCTTTACCTCGATACTTATTGCAAGCAAAACACAAAAAGAGCCCGCCAAAGAAAATCAAGCTCCAGTCGAAACTGCCCCAGTCATTGAAATGAACCCAATTATAAGTGACACCCCAAAAGAAGCAGTATTAATTACCCGTATATATAACTATGAAAACGTGTGTCCTTTTGATTGGGCATCAAGCAGTGTGAAAACGAGACAACTCTTATTAGACAACGCAACCAGGCTTCGTGTTATTGATGGTGGATATGGACTCCCTGGGAGTGCGGTGCTTGTTGAGAAAGATGGCGTTATTATGAATGTGGCCTGTGCAGACTCGCGTATAGTTTTACCCAAACAAACCTTCACAGGCATTAAAGATGGTTTTTTTGTATTAAGTAATAATGGAGAAAATGTGAAGACGTATGAATTCAACCTGTTTGCAACAAAGGAGATCGTAGACATACAGAAGCCAAACTCTCTTCATTTCTTATTCCCTGTAGATGAACCAAATAATAGCCATGGTTGGTACTTAAGCGATACAGAAAACATATACTATGCTCAATATTCCAATAATATCGTAACCATTGATGTGACAAAAGTGTATGGTGCCGACCCAGAAACATTCCGCATAAGCACGAGTTCAGAAAAAATTATCGCAACTGCTACTGATTCGAAGTCGCTCTTTCTTAGGGAGAAAAATCTTAACATTAATCCACACGGCCTTGAAAATATCCGTGCCAACATTTATAAAAACGAGGAGGGCTTCTTTGAATACTCACTAGGAAATGTGAAAAAAATAGTAAATCCAGAAGATGTGTATACAAGAGATCTTGTAATGGACTGTGCAGCGATAAATGAACCCTGCAAAGACCGCACTGATTCAAATCCAGAATACGGATATTTTCTACGAGACGGAGTTATTTGGTACCTGGACAATCCTGCACCACAAGCGCGCCCATCCACTACACGTATTATCATTAATGGTGGTGATGGTTCTGGAAAATATGGTGCAACATATCGATTTGCAAAAGATGATCAACATGCTTTTTTTGAAGGCTCAATTATTGAAGGTGCTGATTCAAATTCATTCCAACCCCTCTTTTTTGGAAACACTGATTATTGGTATCGATACACAAGGGATAAAAATCATGTCTTCTTTGGAACAACAACTATTCCGTTTGCTGATCCACTAACCTTCCATACACTCACACCATCAGAAGGATATGCCCTTGATAGTAATCGCGTCTTCTTCAACACATATGCCATGCCGAACGCGGACAATAAATCATTTAAAATTATCATCCCGGAAGGAGGATTTGCGTGGCAAATGACATTATACGCACAGGATCGCGACTCTCTTTACTACGAAGGCAAACCAATCTTAGGAGCAGACAGTAATTCATTTAAAGTAATAACAAGCGTGTTTGCAAAAGATAAGAGAGGTTTCTATAGACAAGGGGTATTTGACCCAACTATTCCCAACACCTTTATACCACCATATGAAGGCGAAGGATA
>CAIMLU010000007.1 GCA_903842365.1 uncultured bacterium | reverse complement strand
ATCCATGTCTCGCAAGGGTAATTGTATCGACAATGCACCAACTGAATCAGGACATGGTCACTTAAAGGATTGGTTTGAGTTTGAGGGTTGCCTTACATTAGAAGACATTAAACATGAAGTAGATCGCGTGATACACTACTTCAACAAAGAGAGACCGCAGTGGCACAGAAAAAAGATGACTCCGGTTGAGTACCGAAATCATCTTCTTCTCTCCACCTAGCTGGTTTTTACCTGTACGGGATTTGGGGTACAGATCATTTGGGTGGTTTTAGTTTTTAATTCCACAGGAAACCCCGGGCGGAGCTGTACTCAGTGGAGTCCGGGGAGGAGGTCATTAATGAATTAAAAAGGAGGTCTCAAGAGGCCTCCTTTGAAAGACTCACCCGCGACGAGGCTTTCTTTCAGGGTCATTATCGTCAACATTTATTCCTGATATCGAACGGTAGAAATCTCTTTCGCTGTGAGCCAGCCTGCTACTGGGGTCAAAATGACGTCCAACTTCATCAGATTCAGAATCATTCAACCTTATTACTTTCTTGTTCTTTTTCAAAAAAAGAATCAAAAAAAGTGAGAGTAGAACAATAAAGAGAATAAACCCGATAAGAAACATGTTTGGATGAGAGTTGGGGGAATCAAGTATTTTTTTTACAGTATCCATAAAAAGGGCAATTTATGTCTAATCAACCATAGATTAAAGCATCCCATAGCTAGATTATATAAAAGAGACAGAAAAGCAAATGAAGGGAGGCACAAAATAATCTCCTAATAGCAGAGTTGACATATAATATGTTGTCAATTAGCATCCTTTACAGGATTTACTTTAGATGCTCTAAAGTAAACAAGAACTTTCACAATCAAACATATTGGAGGGATTAACATGAAAACTGCAATTAAAGGCGGTTGGCTTACTATAAACCGTGCTTGTAACTTAAGGTGTTCTTGGTGTTATGCATTAGCTGAGGGATTTAATCCCGTTGATAATATGGAAATTGGTCTCGCAAAAAAACTATTGAGCCTATTTTCTGATTTAGGGATGAAAAAAATAATACTGATTGGTGGGGAACCTACAATTTGCCCCAATCTAATAGAAATTATTTCTTTTGCTAGAGAAAAAAAAAATACTACCCGTACTTGTAACTAATGGAAGGAAATTGAGCAACATAAATTTCTTCAGAAAAATTGTTAATGCCGGAATATCTGACATTACTATTTCCCTGAAGGCGTTTGACGCCGTGTCTTACGACAAGTTTCTTCCAGGTGCGGGTGAAAAGGTTTTTTCTGAGATCAAAACAGCAGTACAAAACGCTAAGATTATTGGTGTGGGTGTCAACATATCTGTCACTTTATTCCGTGAAACCATAAATTCCATTGATAATTTAAAAAATATATTAATGGAGCTAAACCCAAACTCGATATCAATCGACATGGGTAATCCCATTGTTGATCAAAATGGAGTCAAGGCTATTGATTTGTTAAATCCAATCGAATTGGCAAAAACCGTTGAAAAAATTCACCTTAAATTAAAGGATACGGATTTGAATTACAGTTTCTACCTTACCATACCGCTTTGTTTAATTGACAATGGTGTACTGAACGATCTTTTCGAGAGGGGTAGGGTTCTTACAACATGTCACGTCGCAAAAGGCAGTGGTTTGGTTTTTACACATGATGGTCATGTTATACTGTGTAATCATTTCACCTCTAAACCGATAGGGCAATTTGGTGTTGATTTTTCCAACGTTCAGGAGCTCCATGGATTCTGGGTTACTGAGCAAATGGAAAAACTCAGGTCTTGTTGTTCTTGCTATCCCCATAATAAGTGTAAAGAGTGTGACATGTGGGATAAGTGCGGTGGAGGGTGTTTTTTGAAATGGTTTCATTGGAATCCGGAAGAATTTATCCGATAAAAAGTCGGATCATAGAAAGGAAACATAACATGCAAAAGTTGATTGACTTCATCATCAGTGCTCGTAAGGGTACTGCGGTTGTTGCACCGATCGCTTCTGGTGTTACCGTCGTTCACAATTCAAGCAGTCACTGTCAATGTGATTGTAGGGAATGTGCCGGTGGTGATACTACGGACGATCGGGACTAATAATCGCACCCCCTCCTCTGGGGTGGATACTCATGTAGAGTGTCCACCCCTTTTTATATATAATGATAAAAATGAATAAAAAAATAAAATACAAGTATAATATCTATTATGATATTGAGTGGATGTTAAATACCCTTAGAAATAAAAAATGGTTGAAAGAAAAAGAACTCATTTTTTTTAAACCATCAATATTTAGGCTTCTTAAATTATGGTTTAATCGTCCGAAAGGGCCAGATATTGATGTTGAGTTTAATGTTACTTGTTACTGGATTTCCTCAGGAACTTGGGGTGCTTACAGACCACCAAACAAAATTTTTATATGCCCTCATAAGATACCTAATTTGGCGAAAGTGATAAGGCATGAAATTACTCATCTTAAATATAATCATGATGTGTATGGAATGAAACACGATGATAAAGAAGAGTATATAAATAAAAAAGAAAGTGAAAATTTTAATTTAAAAAAATAAAAAACTACACAATTACTCGGCTACAAGGACGACAAAATCGTCTTTGCAGTTAAGGATACAGGTGTCGGAATCACTGATGAAGACAAATCAAAACTCTTCCGCAGTGGTGGCCGTGGTAAAGATTCAATCTCGATTAACGTCAATTCAACTGGTTATGGCTTGGCATTCGTAAAAGGTGTTGTAACTGCACATGGTGGCCACGTCTGGGCAGAATCCGAAGGCAAAGGCAAGGGTTCCCAGTTCTACGTTGAGTTGCCGGGGGTTAACGGGTAGAGGTGAAATGGAGTGGTAGGGGAAAGGCGGGGTTTTGCGAAGCAAAACCCCGCCTTTCCGTTCAATCACTTCGCACTACTTGCTTAATTGGGTAAAATTAGGTAATATTGGGTAATACGATAAAAACTAATTACAGCAAGTATATGGAACAAAATCGTTTCAATAAGCGAATAAAAATCACATCCACAATCCTCTCAAAAATAGCCAAAATAGATGAATTTAAGGGATTATGGAGGGGAAGCATTAGTCTCAACCAACAGATTTTAAAGCGATTAAAATCTACAGTGATTATTACTTCGACGGGTGCTTCAACTCGTATTGAAGGTTCTCAAATGAGTGACGAAGATGTTACGCGTCTTTTACGTGGCTTAAAATCAACCCTTCCTAAAAATCGCGATGAGCAAGAGGTGGCTGGATATGCCGATTTGATTGGTAGAGTTTTTGATCATTATAAAGACTTAAATCTGACGGAAAACAATATACTACATTTCCATAGTATTCTTTTACACTACTCCGACAAAGACCAAAATCATAAGGGTAAATATAAAGACCATGATAATGTGGTTGCCGCCATAAACGAAAAGGGTGAAAATGTGCTCCTTTTTAAAGCCACACCTCCTTACCTAGTAAAACCAGAAATAGAAACTGCTCTTACTTGGGCAGAAACCGAATTAAGTAAAAAGGAAATTCACCCCATCCTGATCATTGCTAATTTTATTTTCGAATTCTTGGCAATACACCCATTCAGTGATGGAAATGGACGCCTTTCACGTGCACTCACAAATCTGTTACTACTCCGAGCAGATTATGTGTATATCCCTTATGTGTCTCTTGATGAAATTATAGAGGATACTAAAACCGAGTATTATGTAGCACTGCATAACACTCAAAATAACCACAAGACTGACCATGAAGACATTACTCCGTGGCTTAACTATTTGCTTGATGTATTAATCACTCACGCACAAAAAGCGCAATTACTCATGGAAGGCGAGCAACCCGAAAAGTTCCTATCCGAAAGTCAGGAAAAAATCTTGGCACTGTTTGATGTCGATAAAATCATAACAATATCCAAAATTGTAGAAAAACTAGATGGTGCACCGAGGGAAGCTATCAAGAAAAACTTGGCACGCCTCGTCGAACTTCGACTGCTTGAACTTATAGGTAAAGGTCGCGGCGCACGATATCAGAAGAAGTAAGAGGTGTTGTTTTTATTTTATGAAAACCATTTACGTTTATAGCGGACAAGGAGCTTATCAGGCAAAAGACATCGAAAATTTTCTAGCTGTTTTTGATTTTGATTATGAGAGAGTAGGAGGGATGGAGATTAAAAACCTTTTACATCCGGGGGTATTAATTGTGCCCGGCGGTAGAATTGGATCTTTTTTACCAGCATGGGGAAAGGATGGTGTAGAAGCAATACAAAGGTTTGTTGCATCGGGTGGTGTGTATATTGGTATTTGCTCAGGTGTATACGTTGCTGGGAAAAGTTTTGATAATGTTGCAGGGCTTGAGTTTTTTCCTGGAAGTTTAGATTACACAAAACATCAATCTATTATTGATGTCACCGATGAATTAGGTGGAGCATGGCAACTCATTGCAGAAAATGGTCCAGATATATCAAAGATCGTGGTAGATAAAATCATTCTTAAAGATATAGAGGGTAAACCACAGGCGATAAGGATAAACGTTGGGCAAGGTAAAGTATTTTTATTCTCTTCTCATCCTGAGGGAAGTGTTTACTATAATCAAATTCCCCAGAATTTTTCAGGAGCAAAGTTTTTTAAACAGTTATTGGAGACATTGCTTATCGAGTGATAATAATTTAGTTAAAAAATAAAATAAACATTGATGTGAACTTTTTTTAAATTCAATAATATCTAAAAATATTTAAATAACCTTCTTCCAAAGCATACCGGGATACCCGTCATCTGGATCATTAATAATACCGTGTTTTTTAAATTCAAGTTTTTCGTAGAATTTCCATGAACTATCGTGAGTTTCAGGGCTGTAGCACACCATTTCAGTAAATTCTGTCCCCTTCATATCAGCCACTATCCTTTGCACTAAAGTATTTCCAATGCCCCGACCTTGATATTTTGAAGCTATGATATAGAGCTCGATTGGATTATTTGTATCTGCATGGTCACTGAGGTGGGGAGGTGCCTTCCTCAAACCCGCAACACCTACAATTTCAACGTCGTCCTCAACAACATAGAACCTACACCTCTCCCCATCTAACTCTTTTGCAAGTTCATTTAAAAAAGTATTATCCGTCCAATACTTAGTAAAAATTTTTTTTACATCAACCTCATCTTTTCTGTCGTAATTTCGAACTTTCATACAAATTGAATAATATAAAAACTTACAATCCAATCATCAGATATCAGTGTATCATGTTAACTTTTTTTGTGATTTTGTCAGGGAAATGACTTCTGGGCCGAATCAGAAGGAAAAGGCAAAGGTTCACAGTTCTACGTTGAATTGTCGGGGGTTAAGTAGAAGTATTAAACAAACAACACCGAAATACCCTCAGGGTGTATTAACACAATGATACATAAACAATCAAAATCAGAAAGGAGTAAGTTCGATGAATCAACCAGAAGTTTTTGCGGCAATCTTCTTTGTCCAAGATAGTCTCGATGATATCACGCAGACCAATTGGTCGTGGACAACGGGTCGACGGATGAAGGACCCTGACTAGTAGTATTATTTCTACCCCTTCGACAAAATGTTGTGAATTCATCATTTTGCTTGAAGGGGTATTTTATATATCATAATCAAATGAACAAAAAACTAGCCTTGGTAATACACAAGATGATGGAGGATGATCTTGCTATGCGTAGACGTTTTGATACAGAAGGTGTATGGGATGATGAATTGGACAACAAGAATACAGCGCTATTAAAAACACTTATTGCTACGCACGGTTGGCCAACCATTCCAATGGTGGGTAAAAAAGCTAGTCGTGGTGCTTGGCTTATTACACAGCATGCAGATCATGATGTTTCTTTTCAAAAGAAAGCCATTGGATTAATCAAGGAGGCATTGGTGGTAGACCCAAAATGTATTGATGGTGCAAATCTTGCTTACCTCATAGACAGAACAAGACTTTCAGAAGGTAAGAAACAAATATATGGAACTCAGTTTAAAGTGACAAAATCAGGTAGGCTAAAACTACTTCCTGTGTTCAATATAAAGAAGCTCAACATATTGCGAGCCGCCTATGACTTATGTCCTATAGAAGAGATTCTTGCTGTAGCAGATAAACACAAACAAGCGAAAGCAGAACCAAGCCCCAAGAAGTGTTGAATCAAAAAAAAGACCTCCCGACCCACACCAAGGTCACATCTGGACAGAATCAGAAGGCAAGGGTAAGGGGTTCACAGTTCTATATCGAACTTCCAGAGGTTAAATAGATTTATTTTAAAACCACCCACTCGGGTGGTTTTAATGTTAAGAGAAAAAAGATGCCTCAGGGAATTTAACCATTCCTGTGCTAACTCTAAAAAAAGCAGACGGTTTAGATTATTATTTATGAATAATAGAGTTTTACATTTTTCTTTAAAAACTTGACTTTTTCATAAAAATGATCAGTATTCTTTTGTAGAAAGGAGGTGATAGAAGTGCTAACTCAGGTTAAATCTCGGCCCAGCCGAGCTAATCTTAAGGGCCGTGGTAAACACTGGCCAAGTCTTAATCTCTCAGCAGTGAAGATTACGGCTTTGCCAAGCCAAATCACGACCGTTCAAGCGCGTGGCGTTCGTCGCCGTCGAGCTTGAGTGCCATAACGGCAAAGAGTTAAACCACAGGGAGATCGTAAGATCTCCCTGTCTTCTTAGAACCTTCGAGACAACATGAGTTGCAAAGTACTTTGAAAATACCATGACAAACAAACCAAAAATCAAAGACGGAGTCACTGTCTTATATCGCAAGATAAAAACAGGTTATCAGGTAAGTTTTTACTTCCCATCTAGCTCGAAATCATATTCTTTTCTTCTGAATCGAAAAGGATTTACTTGTTTAAGTTTTTTGAAAGGAGAGCTTTCGGTTGTTGAGATAGCAGAAAAGTGTTCAATTCATCTTTCAGGGCTTAAACATTTAATTAACGTCTTGCAGGGTGCTGGTGTGCTTGAGCTTAATCCGATCTCAGTTCCAAAAAAATACGAACGTTATGCCAGGCAGATGAATTTTTTTGCTGACTTTGAAACAGAAAATGTTAGTCGGCTTAACATGCAAGACTCTCTAGCAAAAGCATCAGTGGGTGTTATTGGTCTTGGGGGTATTGGAAGCTGGGTCATAAACGGACTTGCGTTAGCAGGAATTCGTAATTTAACCCTGATAGATCCTGACGTTGTTGAGATTAGTAATTTGAGTCGTCAGTGTCTTTACGGTGTAAAAGATGTTGGTTATAAGAAAACACGGGCTATAAAAAGACACCTTAAGTTACTTGATCCCAAGATTAAATGTGAATGCATTGAAGAGAAAGTTGATTCTATTAAAAAATGCCGAGGGCTAATTAACGGGTTGGATCTCGTGATTAACTGTGCTGATTATCCAGATGTGGATGTTATGAATAGAATTGTTAGTTCTGCTTGTTTTCCTAGAAAAATACCTCACATATTGTGTGGTGGATATGATGGTCACTTAAGTTTTATTGGTCCAACCATTATTCCTGGTGAGACGCCTTGTTGGTTTTGCTATGAACGCAAAATTGATCTGGATAAGAAAAAATCAATGCTTAAACATTTACCAATCACAGATAGTCATGTGCAGGGTGGAAGTATTGCAAGCATTTCAGCTATTACTGCAAATATTCACGTAATCGAAGCTGTTAGAATTCTAACTCATTGGTCACAACCAAAAATGATAGGTTGTATAGGTGAATTTGATTTTCTCAACCTTAATATAACCTATTCAAGTTTCAAAAAACAAAGACATTGCAAACAGTGTGGAAAGGATTAGTCTATGAAAAAAGAACATTATTACCGATTGTCTAAATATATTTCTTTGGAAAATATTGACAATGATGGGAATAGGGTGGTTGTAAATATTAACACCGGCAGACGCACCAAGATTTCACCTGAGACGATGATCTTGTTGAGTTTTTTTAAGGAAAAATCAACTATATCAGCGGCCTGCATGGTGTTTGGTAGGGGGGTAAGACAAAAGAATACAATATCATCCTTAATTCTTCAGCTCATTAACAATACAATCCTTGTTGATGAGGGTGCTGATGAGAGATTAATTCAAGAAGAGGTTGAAGAATACCTATCAGTACCGAGATTAACCTTTGCCGGTTTCCCTTCAAGGAATAAAAATCTGATCCAGAATAATGATATCGTAATTGTTGGTATACCTTCTGATATTGCAGTGACTTCTTATCCTGGAACTAGAATGGGCCCCGAGGCGCTTAGGGCGATATCGTCGGAACACTTATGTTACGAAAGTGATATCTTCACTGGAAACAGTAAGGGTTGGTTCAATGCAGATCTTGGGCGGCAGATCTTATCTGGCAAATCATTTGTAGATTTGGGGGATATTATAGTCAAACCAGATGATTCCCCTGAAAATCTATTTCAGAAAATTGGTCTATGTACAGATATGATTGTTTCAAAAAACGCCCTACCAGTTTTCTTTGGTGGGGATCATTCGATAAGTGCTCCAATTATTGAATCCTTAGCAAGGAGACACGCAGACTTAACAGTGATACACCTGGATGCTCATACTGATTTAGCAAGTTGGACTCATGGTAAAACACACCATCATGGTAGTTTTATGAGTCGTGTGTTGAAAAAGGCTGGGATCAGTGAAGTTTACCATTACGGGATGCGAGGGTTCTCAGGTGAACCTTATTCCTGTAAACAAGATTGTGCTATTAAGTATAGGTATTGTTCGACTAAACAACTCGACGCTGCTTTCTTAAATGATACGTGGCAAGAGTTGATACCCGTTGGTAAAACTTGCTATATAAGTTTAGATATAGACATACTTGATCCGGTGTTTGCTCCAGGTGTGGGAACTCCGGTTCCATTTGGCTTGGAACCAAAAAAGCTCTGTTCTATATTGGAAGCCTTAGCCACGAAAAATAAAATGGTGGGTTTCGATATTGTAGAACTATGTCCTCCGAGAGATGTTGGTATGATGACTGCTCATTTAGCTTTTCATCTGACAACGTCTCTGTTGTCATGGTCTTGGGATAAATGAATCTTAAAGCAACTGCATATAACCCGATTTATTATTGGGTTGTGTGCAGTTTTTATGTACGCACAACAACCATCCACCTCAGTTGAAAAGCATCTTTTGTTTCTGGGTACCAGTGTTCACCATAATCAAGCCACAAACGAAGAAATATAATTTTCTCCATCTTAACAATCGATCCACTTTCGGGATCTGCTAACCAGATGTGTGTATCTGTGACTCGGTCTACTACACTAAAGTGACCAATGTAGCCTTCAAGCATCCATGAGACAACAATGACGTTGTCGAGTGTATTATTCTGTATTAATTCTTCCCAAGAAGAGTTATACGAGCTTACGGTTTTGAATCCAAGTGTTTCAAAGGTTTTAACTAGATCCTCATTACTCATTCCTTCTTCTTTCCACTGTTTACAAGCGAGCTCGATTTCCTTGAACGTCATTTTTCTGCCCAAAAAATGAGTAGTCATTTTGATCGATGTTGGGCCACAACCTGAGCTATGTCTTTGTTTAATCGGGTGTATCTTTTGCTTCATTGTTTTTAATTAAAGCACATGTCTTTATATATATAAAGTTGTTGTGGTTTGTTCCAGAAATTGTAGCCTTCTTGTACGCCTGGGAAGGAGATAACAAAATGATTAAACCATTCAAGATTGGAGACAAGGATTTCACTATTTCATCCTGGTCAAAAAACAACCCAAATCCTTGGGTTGAGCGCGACCCTTTTTGTGAAGTTCATAAAAAGGTGTTAAGTACTCAATTGTGGCCAAATCAGTGCTAATTAAGACGGTTGCCTTACACGGCTGCTCAGATATAATCTGGGTAGTCGTTTTTATTTTATGAAAACCATTTACGTTTATAGTGGGCAAGGAGCTTATCAGGCAAAAGACATTGAAAATTTTCTAGCTGTTTTTGACTTTGATTATGAGAGAGTAGGAGGGATGGAGATTAAAAACCTTTTACATCCGGGGGTATTAATTGTGCCCGGCGGTAGAATTGGATCTTTTTTACCAGCATGGGGAAAGGATGGTGTAGAAGCAATACAAAGATTTGTTGCATCGGGTGGTGTATACATTGGCATTTGCTCAGGTGTGTATATTGCTGGAGAAAGTTTTGATAATGTTGCAGGGCTTGGGTTTTTTCCTGGAACCTTGAATTACACAACACATCAGTCCGTTCTTGATGTCACCGATGAATTAGGTGGAGCATGGCAACTCATTGCAGAAAATGGTCCAGATATATCAAAGATCGTGGCAGATAAAATTATTCTTAAAGACATGGAGGGTAAACCACAGGCGATAAGAATAAACTTTGGGCAAGGTAAAGTATTTCTGTTTTCTTCTCACCCTGAGGGAAGTGTTTACTACAATCAAATTCCCCAGAATTTTTCTGGAGCACAATTTTTTAAACAGTTATTGGAGACATTGCTTACTGATTAGTTGGATAATTCAATCTACTGATTTCATTGTAAAAGACCTCATCACTGGGATAGGGGGGGGTATTTTAAAAACAATGGATATTTTGATGGTTCGAAAATACTAATCTTGAGCCCAATAATAAAACGGCTTTACAGGGCCGTTTTCCTTGCTGGATACGCGCTTTTTTGTTACATTTTTAACATGTTCAACCAAAACCTTCCAACCTACATACACACTTTTGAAACCGACCCACGGTGGAAAACTTTTCAGTCCGAGCATTACATTTTTCACTACTTTGCCGAATCTGAGGCAGAAAAAGATTTGGGACATATCGTGAAAACTCAAGAGTCGGCATATCAAAAAATCACAACAACACTCAAACTTGATAATCCAGGAAAGCTTATTGAATATTACCTCTACCCAGACAAAGAAACGATGACAATTTTGACCGGATTTGATTGGTACGCACAGGCAATTTTGAATGAGTTTAGGGTGCATATGATTTATACAGAAAAAGATAAACCTCTTGGTGAACACGAGGACACGCACCTTTTATCTCTACCATGGGGTCTTTCATTTGGTTTATTTAATGAAGGTCTTGCGGAATCAATGGTTGGACACGCGTGGGATGGAACTCCTCACCTTACGTATGTAAAGGAAGGATATGCAAAAGGTATGTATCTAGCACTTTCTGAACTTATGGATCACCAAGGATGGCTCAATTCACCCGAGGACGGTCGAGTTATGTATTGGTATAGCCTTGTCGGTGCATTTGCCACATTCCTCATTCAACAATTTGGTATTGAACGTTTTGAAAAGTTGTACAGAAATACAAGCAGGGAAAACACCAAAGAGCAAAACAGTGGGATATTTGAGTCTGTTTATGGACAGACCATCATTGAAGCAGAGAGGGGATTTAAAGAAACACTCTAAATCAATACTTGAAATTTTCTCTTTGGTATACTAGTGGGTATGAAATTTACTACCCTTGATGAGAGATTTGAGACTAGGTTTAAAACTCTATACCAGAATCTTTACAAACTTCATCCGCAAATTGATAGTGATGAATTTAATCTACGCTATTTACGTGTAGATTGGTTTTTCCCTCAGCACATACATAATGTGTTAAATCAGGTTGAGGAACTGAGTAAAATCTATTTTCAAAACACTGATTTAGAAGTGGCTTTGTGCGCAGGCTTGCTCCATGACGCGGGTCTTGTATATCAGAGGGAAACAGCTTCACCTTTAGGACATGAAGAAAGAAGTGTTGAATATGCTCGAAATGAACTCGCGCCACTTGGTTACTCGAAAGAATTCATAGAAAAAGTTTGTGAGTGTATTAAGGCGACCGAACCAGCATACACACCAAAACTACCCGAAGCGCTCCTGGTCCGTAATGCAGATGCATATGCACATATGATATCCATGCACTTTTTTGCTAAATCAAACTTTAGCCAAGATATTAATTCTTTTGTGAACTGGTTTGAGAATAAATTAGAGAGCACATATACCAAAATAACGATACCCGAATTGCGCCACGAACTTTCACCAATTGTTACCTTCTATAAAAAGATGATTTCAAATTACAAGACGCAGAAGATGAACCCTTCTCTTACTTTTTAATAAATTAAATTCATGGAACAACCTATTAAAAAACCTCGAAATCGTGCTGCGGGAATTGTGGTTAAAGACGGAAAAATTCTTCTTATGCACCGAATTAATAACGGGGCGGAATATTATGTATTTCCAGGTGGCGGTATAGAAAAAGACGAAAAACCTAAAGAGACAACGGTTCGAGAAATACAGGAAGAAACGTCCATAGACGTGAAGGTAATCCGTTTGTTGTATGAGCTAACAAGAGAAGGCGGTGAACACGAGTATTACTATGAATGCGAATACGTATCAGGTGAGCCAATGCTTCATGAAGACACAAATGAATTCAGACACATGCAACTCGGGAGCCAACTGTATCACCCGATGTGGATTGCGCTTAAAGATATGCCAGACCTCACTATTTATCCAATTGAGATTAAAAAAAAGGTTATAGCTGATACTCTACATGGAAATCAAAACAAAAATTAAGACACAATCAGCCGGGGAATTTGATGTGATTTATAAAGACGTCGATTCTATCACTGAGTTGAACGGTGTACATATACATCATGTTGCGGCCTACGCTTTTTGTGATGGAAAATTGGTGATTGTTCGTGATGGTGTAAAAGACACATGGACACCCGCGGGCGGTGGTGTAGAAGAAAGTGAAACCATTGAACAAGCCGTCGAAAGGGAAGTAATGGAAGAATCTAATATGAGAGTACTTTGCCAACATATTATTGGTTATCAGGCAATCAGCGAAGCACACCGAATCACCAACCAAACAAGGTCTTTTTGCATCGTTGAACCATATGGACCATTTATATCAGACCCAGATGGTGACATAGTGGAAATAAAGCTTATCGACCCAACGGATTATAAAGAATATTTTGATTGGGGAGTGGTTGGTGACCATGTTATGAAAAAAGCCCTTAATTACCTTGTAGAATATAAGGCAAAAAAGAAGACGGGGGACATGTAATGGTTTTATGTGTCAGAGTCTTTATCCACACCTAGAATTGGATTTAGCAATGGTGATATAATCGTGGACACTTATGGTAAAGAAGCTTCTCAAACTAAACAAGGCAAAGAAAGGTACAGTTACCTTGGAAACAATTGCTTCAATGATCTCGGATCAAGGTATACAAGTTAACCTGTTGGAAAAACGAATAGCCTCTGTTGAATCAAAAATAAGTTGCCTTGATGAACGAGTGGAAATAATGAATGTAAGGTTTAATTCTATCGACAAACGTGCCGCTAACCTTGAAAAAGCAGTTGAAGACCTTGCGATGATTACAAAAAAAGGTTTTGATGAAGTTCATCAGCGAATTACCGTTGTCGAGAAAAACATAAACGAACGGTTCGATATCATTGAATTCAAAATTATTGCTCGTCACGAACGAGAAATAGAAGATTTACGCGGTAGACTCCTGCGCGTAGAAAGTATGTTCCTTAAACAAGCCTAGCAATCAACCTAAAAAAAATCTCTTAAAGAGATTTTTTTTAGGTTGATTGAATTTAAAACGCTGAGTACACATAAGCATTATGACCAACAATTACATAACTTTTTTATATTATTTCATTATGATATGCTGAGAAGATGAGTAATGAAAGAAAAGCTATTATAGACGACCTACTGACAAGAAGCGTTGATCAGATTATAGACAAAGTACACCTCGAAACAAGACTTTTAAACAAAGAACCCCTTCGTATTAAATTTGGAATCGACCCAACAAGCCCTAATGTTCACATCGGTAGAGCTGTTCCTCTTCTTAAATTAAAAAAATTTCAAAGCCTTGGTTGTAAGATTATTTTGATTATTGGAGACTTTACTGGGGTAATTGGTGACACAAGCGACAAAAATGCAGAACGTCCCATGCTTTCCCGTGAGGTAGTCAAAGAAAACCTTAAGACGTACATTGATCAATTCAAGAAAATCGTCGACATCGATTCCGTAGAAGTGCATTACAACTCAGAATGGCTTGGTAAACTACATTACTGGGAACTCTGTGAACAGGCGGACCAGTTTTCATTAAATGAATTCAACTCACGAACCAATATCAAGAAACGCTTGGATTCCGGATCAAGGGTTTCTCTTCGAGAACTCATGTACCCTATGATGCAGGGGTATGACTCTGTTATGGTAAAAGCAGACGTTGAGCTTGGTGGCTCTGATCAATGGTTCAATCTTCTTGCTGGGCGAACATTGCAAAAACATTACAAACAAGCACCTCAGGATATTCTCACCAATACACTTATTGAAGGTCTTGATGGAAGAAAGATGAGTTCCAGTTGGGGTAATACAATAAACCTCAATGATGAACCCAAGGAAATGTATGGGAAAGTGATGACACTTGCAGATAGCCTTATGATTAAATACTTTGAAGCATGCACAGAAATGCCTCTCAAAGAGGTTGCCACACTTGAAGATCAATTAAAGACTGGCAAAGTTAGTCCACGGGACCTCAAGGCACTCCTTGCGTTCGAAATAACAAAACTCTACTGGCAAGAAAAGGGTGCGAAAGAAGGTCAAGATTATTTTGAATCAGTCATTCGTAATAAAGAGGTGCCTACAGATATGCCCTTTTTCAATGTCGCAGGTCTTTCAATCGTTGATGCACTCATTGCTTCAGGTCTTGCTGAAAGCAAAAGTGACGCACGACGAACCATCGACGGCCGAGGGGTACGGATAGACGGGGAGGTGGTAATCGATTATGAAGGCAAGCTTACAAGTGGTTCTGTTATCCAAAAAGGTAAACGTCATTTTGTTCGAGTTAAGTAACAACTAGACTAACACTAAAAACCACCCAATTGATCTATCCCCCGAAAACCGTACAGGTAAAAAACCTGTACGGTTTTCTTTGTATAATTACCAAAACAATGAAAAAACGATTCACTCTCAATGAGGAACAGCAAGAGGAACTGTTGCACTATCCTCACATTCGGGCTGTAT
>CAIMLU010000006.1 GCA_903842365.1 uncultured bacterium | reverse complement strand
GGGGTCTCTTCCGAGTTTCCTCGCAATTTCTGATACCTTCATTCGACTAGCCTTCATGAGCCCTATCTGTTCACGTTCGTTCCAACATACATGTGTATACATGGCTTAATCATATCGGGCAGTTGGAACTTGAGAGTGCCTGATATCACATTAGACTGAGGCGTATTATGTGGTGAAAAACCTATATCAATGTAATACTTAAAAAATGAAAAGAGATATTCTCATTATTCCGGGGTTTGGTGAAAACAGCACCATGGGGCCGTATAAAAAACTCAAGAAATTACTTGAGTCTAAGCCTGGTATAACAGTGAGGTTTTATAACCCACAGTGGAACTATCGTACCACCACCGATTGGTTAATTGATTTTGAACGTAAAATAACGATAACGGACGAAACATCGATCATAGGTTTTTCGATGGGTGCTTACCTCGCCCTTCTCATTGCTCAATCACACTTAGTTGATCAACTTATACTGGCTTCCCTCTCACCTTTTTTCAAAGAAAATATACCTCGTTTGCCTTCTGCAGCGCACAGGTTTTTTGGAAAAAGAAAAATGGCTGATTTTAAGAATTATTCAATTCCGAAAAAAATCAAAGCAAATCAGGCCATTTTCCTATTTGGAGACAAAGATATGGCCATGGCGATAAAACAGGCCCAAAAACTAGCACGACAATACCAAGGTAATTTTCACCTAATACAAAATACCCCGCACGATCTTACGGATACATATATTCAGGTGATTGTGGGTATTTTGTAAAAGTTACCTAGAATAAATAAATTTAAACGCTCGTCTCTACTAAAAACCTCCAAAGGTTTTTGATGTTTTTGTCCTGCGCCCAATATTGAACTATTTTTTCTCGTATTTCCTTGTGTTGTGGATACCCCATATCAACAAATCCTTCGGGTAATAAATCTTTACACTCAATATTGAGCAGTACTGTTAAGGCTTCCTTTAAATCATTGTATTTTTGAAGACCTAATCGTTTTTCCTCATCAGTGCCAATTCCGTACCATGTATAGAAATGCCAAAGTTCATGCATAACCGTCCTTCGCCCTGAAAATTGATTGTTTGTGGAAACAAAGAAATAATTATCTCTTATGTGATAAGGACACCTGTTGTTTACGGTAAGATAAGCAATAATATCTTTAGGAAGAGTTACTCCAAAAATAGATTCAGCCCTCTTTTTATATTCATCTTCAACAAGATTCCAATCTTTTTCATAATTAGTAAGCTGTTCACTAATATTAATTTTATTTACAGAAGTATACAGATCAATAAAACTAGAAACATCCTGTGAGGATGGATTTTCTCCGCAATTCTTTACTAATTCTTCATATACCTTTGTTGGATAGGGTGAGTTTTGAGAACTCTTCCCCTTGTTAAGAATGCACCAAATATCTTTCTCTTTACTGTATTCAAAATAAATCTTCATAAGCCCTATTATATCTCAAATATATAACAAACTATCCGCCGAAGCGGATAGTTTGTTATAGTCTTAACGTTTTGACCACTTGTGCTGCCCCCGCTCCTGGGAAACCTGCGGACCACTGAATCGCTCCGCTACCTCGGAAACTCGTCTTAACGCTTGCGTCACAACTCGAGATTCTTACAGAATCTGTCTACTTATTGGATTTTTCAGAAAAAATATCAATAAACTTTGCAATGCTTCCAGTTGTCGCATCTCACCCGCCTCACGGTTGTTTGGGGTAAACAACATCGCTCCGGCCGTCAAAGCGCAACAAAAAATCCCCAAACGGGGATTTTCTTGTATTTAGCGCTTTGACCACTGTGGAGACTTGCGGGCTTTCTTGAGACCGAACTTCATACGTTCCTTTGCACGTGGATCACGGCGTAAGAACATGAGTTTCTTCAACTTCTTGCGAAGTTCAATATCATAAACCAAGAGTGCGCGTGAGATTCCGTGGCGAATGGCTTCTGCCTGACCGTTGATACCACCACCTGAAACCTTTACGGTTACCTTGAATTTCTGAGCTATCTTTGTCTTTTCAAATGCATCAACTGCGACTGCTCGAAGTTCTGCTGTTTTGAAATAGGTTTCAAGATCAGATTCGTTGATAAGGAATGATGCCTTTGAAACTGGAGTGATGCGAACGCGAGCGGTCGCGGTCTTGCGACGACCTACTGCCTCAAAATACTTTTCTGTTGACATAGGTTTACTCGGTTATAGTGAGATTCTTGAGCATCCTCGACTGGAGCTTGTTTTTTGGAAGCATACCTTTAATGGCAATCTTGAAGAGTTCACCGTATCCTTTTTTTGCGACAACCTTTTCCATCTCGAGGGTATAAAGACCTCCTGGGAAACCGGTATAGCGAGTATAGGTATCGTCCTTCATCTTCTTGCCGTTAATATCTGCCTTTGAAGCGTTGATAATAGTGACATGTGCGTCAGCTACTACGTTTGGCTTGTAAGCAACGGTGTTTTTGCCCATGAGGATCTTTGCAGCCTCTGTAGCAACACGTCCGAGCTTCTTGTTTTGTGCGTCTATAGTGTAGTTCATATGATTTTCTTTATACGAACTCTATGCGCGCCATCTTTGCAGCATCATTTTGACGGCGTGGAAGCTTGATAATACGGGTGTAACCGCCAGCTCTCTTTTCGTACTTTGGAGCAATTTCTGTAGCGAGCTTTTTTGCAGCTGAAACCGATCCTACACGAGCCTCAACGAGGCGGCGTGATGCTATTGTCCCCTTCTTTGCGAGGGTAACGAGCTTTTCGATATACATGCGAACCTCCTTGGCTTTCGCCTCAGTGGTGTCAATTCCCTCGTGGATAACGAGAGAACGCATGAGAGATTTGATGAGCGCTACGCGCTGACCCCTCTCCCTACCGAATGCTCTGATGTTCTTCTTTTTACGCATGGATTCCTGTTAATAAAATGATTACTTTAGTGTTATATCGTAGTCGCCGAGAATCTTTTTGATCTCAACGATGCCCTTAGGTCCCAAACCATCGATATTCTCGAGGTCTGCTTCCCTTTTGCGAGCAAGTCCGCCAACTGTCCTGATGTTCGCGTTAGCAAGAGCATTGATAGTCCTCTGAGAGAGTCCAAGAGATTCGATTCTGGTCTTGAGGAATTCGGTATCGAGTTCCTTCTTTGAATCAGTTTCGACTGCTTTTGGTGTCTCAACCGTCTTTTCTGGCATTATCACTTCTTCCTCACGGAAGCCAATGATGGCCTTCAATTGGTTGATCATAATCTCGATTGAGTTTTCAAGCGCTTCGTTTGGTGTAAGTGTTCCGTCGGTTTCAATAGAGATACGAAGCCTGTTGAAATCAGTCCTATCACCAACGCGCATGTTTTCTACGTCGTAGCTCACACGCTTGATTGGAGTAAAGATTGCATCAAGTGCAATTGAACCAATTTCCACTCGATCTTTCTGGATAACGTCTTTTGAAACAAAACCCAAACCCTGTTCTACACGTATTTCAACATCGAATTCAGTTGCTTTGTCTGTAACTGATGCAATGTGCTGTTCAGGATTCAAAATCTGAGCCTGTCCAGGAACCTGAATGTCTGCCGCCGTGACATCCTTAACACCCTTTACCTTAATGGTAATGGTCTGAGGTTCATCTGTAAGGAGCTTGATACGAACCTTTTTGAGGTTGAGGAGAATGGTGATGACATCTTCCTTGACGCCCGCCATTGTTGAAAACTCATGGCTGACACCCGCAATTTTTACGTTTGTAATAGCTGCGCCTGGAAGCGAAGAAAGGATAATCCTGCGAAGGCTGTTACCGAGAGTGTGTCCGTACCCTGGGTAGAGACCATCGATCTCGTAAATACCCATCATCCCCTCTTGTTTAACTATTTTTGGTTTTGAAGGAAGGTGCACTGAGAAATCTGTCATAACTTGATATGTTGTTATGATTAAAATACCTTTTAAATGTTTATCGGCTGTAAAACTCGATAACGACTCCAAGGTTGAATGGATGCTCAGCTGGGATGTATTTCGGAGTTCCGGTAACTGTTCCAACTTTCTTTTCCGCATCGTATGAAAGCCATGCTGGAACTTTGACGGTTTTCATTTTCTCGTCAAATGTTGCAAACAAAGGTTTCTTTACTGATGAAGGACGTACAGTGATAAGGTCACCTGCTTTGACGTTATACGAAGGAACATTCAAGCGGGTGCCGTTTACATAAATATGACCGTGCGAGACCATCTGCTTTGACGCAAGACGGGTAGAAGCAAAACCGAGGCGGTATACAACGTTATCAAGACGAGTCTCGAGACGTGTAAAGAGCGCTTCAGTTGCGCTGACACCTTTTTTTGCTGACGCTTCAGTGACGTACTTTTTAAACACACGCTCAACAAGTGAGTATGTAAGGCGAGCCTTCTGTTTTTCAAGAAGCTGTTGACCGAAGTCGCTCTTTGGCCTCCAAGCGCCTTTTGCCCTGCGCTCATTTCGCTGTGCGAATTTTGCGAGTTGGGTTTTTTCGTAGATCGGAGTACCGAGACGGCGCGCGATCTTGTATTTTGACTTGATTATCATAATTTCTAGGTTAAACCAGGTTAGACATTAAACACGACGAGCGCGTGGAGGGCGCGGACCGTTATGAGGAACCGGGGTGACATCTTTAATCGACGAAATATTGATGCCTTTTGCAGCAAAGCTACGAACTGCTGATTCGCGACCTGAGCCTACGCCCTTGATGACGACCGCAATTTCTTTGACACCCATAGCGAGCGCCTTAATAGCAAGCTCTTCACCAACCTTTGCCGCTGCGAAAGGAGTTCCTTTCTTAGCGCCTTTGAAACCTAGAGCACCAGACGAAAGTTGTGCAACTGCGTTTCCTTTTGAATCGGTGAGCAACACAAGGGTGTTGTTGTATGTTGACTGAACATAAAGAATGCCGGTATCAATTTTCTTCTTTGAAACCTTTGTTGCAACCTTTTTTACTTCAGTAGTCTTTTTTGCTGCTCCTTCTGCTGGAGCTGCAGTTTTCTTTGTAGTAGTGGCCATAATGTGATTTAACTTCGTTTACTTCTTTGCTTCTACCTTACGACCTGTACCCATGGTCTTTCGAGCATTACCTCGACGAGTACGTGAGTTGGTCTTGGTCCTTTGACCACGTGAAGGAAGGCCACGAGTGTGACGAACACCGCGATATGCCTTAATATCCTTAAGACGCTTGATGTTTGAAGCAACCTGACGCTTCAAATCTCCTTCCATTTTGAAGGTTTCCATCGCCTTTCGGATAGCATTTTCTTCGTCTGGGGTAAGGTCTTTTGATTTCTTACCCAAATCTACGCCCGCTTCTTTGAGAACTGACTGAGCACGCGAACGTCCCACTCCGTAAAGAGCAGTAAGTGCGATTTCAATTCGTTTTTCGTCTGGAAGGTTTATACCTAGAATACGCATGAAGTTTATATTTCGATAATACTTAACTTGAGGCTTGTGAGCCGAACAAGAATCAATGATAACACGGTAAAAACCGTCTGTAAATTAGCCCTGACGCTGTTTATGGCGTGGGTTCCCCTTACAAATAACATAGACATACCCCTTACGGCGTACTGTCTTGCATTTTGGACACTGTTTCTTGACTGATGATTTGACTCGCATTTGTTTTTTAAAAACGAAAAAATACAACGGACAATTGTTACGAACTCGATGAACTATATTTACAGTATAGTTTTCTAGAGACGCTGAGTGATTCGACCTTTGCCACCATATGGCTCAAGCTCGACTTTCACTTTGTCTCCAACGAGAACCCTAATGCGATTCATTCGCATTTTGCCGGCAAGATACGTAAGCATTTCAGTACCGTCTTCAAGCTTTACTTTGAAGAAAGTATTTGGAAGGGCTTCAATAACATTACCAATAACAGTCGGTTTATCCTTTTGTTGCATATTTCAAGTGTCGGTACAGTATAGACTGTGTTTACATAACTGTCAACGAATAGGGATTAATCCTTATTCGAAACAGTATTTTCAATAGTAATATCCTCTAATGTTTTTGGAAAATTCGACTTCCAAAATGGTGATAACCTGAGGTCTGCTCTCTCAATTGTTTTGTATCCAGCAATGATTGATGAAAATGTGTCTTTATTCTTTCCGAGGAGTGATTGTTTGATTGAAACACCATCAAAGACCCACACGAATTGTGCCGTACCACTTACAGAGAATTTTCCAGAACCCGAGAGGGGTTTGAAATTTGAATCAACGGGCTCAACTTTGAGGTCAGTCATATTCTTGATCTCGATCGCTTCACCTGCGTACTCTGACGGTGAGAGGTACTGGCGTGCAAGGTATGAGCTAAGAACGCTTGTTTTAAATACAGCAGCCGAAAGATCAGCCTGATACGTGAGACGCACTTGGCCAGCGTCAAGATTTTCTGAAGGCAACTCCTTGTAATCAATACGGAGCGCTTTATCAAATAAAACGTAACCCGATGGAACTTTCGATTGAACTGATTTTAAAAGGCGTGTAGAGAGCGCTGCTTTCATATCAGAATCCGCCTTTGCTTTGTCTTCATCAGAAACCATTTTTTGAACACCTGAAAACCCACCAACCATTGCGGTTACAGAGCGTCCATAAAAAGTTTTATATCGAGGATCACCCTTAAAGCCAGGGATTGTGAAATCTGAAAGACCGATATTGTACTTATTACCAATTTGATCCGCATACACGGTAACATCAACCCTGCCAGGACCTTTTGTTGTTTTACCTGGAACAGTTACTGAATCCTTAATACGGAATATGAGTCCATCTGAATCCTCAAAACGGGTATTTGCAATAAGTTTCTGCGGTGCGGTGCTTTGTGCGTTAAAAATTGCGATTTTACCTGAAGCTTTTTCCTCAACCTGTTTTTCACCATTTGATCGAACAACAACATTTTCAGTATCAGTAAGTGTAACGACTTCAAATGGAACTTCGAGAGCTGAAGCTGATTTGTTCCCCTGAAATTCTCCATTAACTGCTATAGATGCTGTCTTTGGTGTCACAATGAGCGTTGCTTGCTCGAAGGCATTTGCAACAAGAAGACCGAGCGCGACGATACCAATAGCAGACCCTGCAATAATGAGCTGTTTTTTTGAGAGAGCAAAACCAGAGCCTTGTTTTGCATGATGTGGGTGGTGTTCTACAACCTCTTCATCATCTGATTCCTCGTCTTCGTCAACCTCACTGTGATTGTGGTGATTGGTTTGTGGCGCTCTCTTGTGGACAGGTTCAGTGTGTGTTTGTTCATGCCTTATCTCGGTATGAACATGCCCACCCTGGGCTACATCTGAAACACTTTCAGTGTCTTCATAGTGTGAGGGCACGGGGATAGATCGTATTCCTTTTTTATGATTTGCTTTTGGAACAATGTCATCAAATGATTTTTTCATACTCTTTGTAGTGTTTTGTGTGTAAATGGTAACCGCAATGGATCTTTTTTTGTTAATCAGAATACGTTCTACCAACAAACGCTGCGGCAACTGCTATAAACGAATCTGTCTCTGACCCTTTCGCGAATGAAACAAGCGAACGCATTTTATCATGATTTAAGAAACTAACATCAAAAGGTATTTCTGAACCATCTGATAGCACTCGCCTTTCTGCCTTGAGCATTCGCATAAGAAACGAGGCTAAGTCATTACTCGATATAAGGAAGAGCGTGTTTGGGGCAACGATACGTGTTGACATGTCTTGGACAACAGCATCAAATGACACATGCCAATCATCACGCGCTTTTGTAAGGGCTTCTTCAAACGTTTTTTGCTTCCCTTCGTCCAAATGCCCTTCCGTGTACATCTTTATAAATGAGAGAGCTGTATCAATATCAACTGACATTTCCTTTGCAATAATGCGCACCATTGAGTCATGGCCTTTCGGAAAGGTTGCATTCTCAACCATTGATCCAGAACGAACAGCAGATATATCTGTGATGGGGCCAGAAATATCAATAAACATGAAATCATCTAAATCTCGATGAGCGTCACGGATAACAGAAAAAGCAGCGAATGGAAATGCTGCGGCGTGCATTTCTCCATGCCGGAACATTTTGTGGGTAATCTCTTCTATTTTTGAAATAACTTCTTTTGGAACAACACTGAGAAAAATTGAAATATCAATTGTACTTGCAAGCTTACCGTATGGTTTATCAACAGAGTAACCGTTAAGTTTAATGTCTACAACTTTTTGACTGAGCACCTGGAGCCCCGTATTCGCATTAGGTGTCGCCCCCTCAATTGAAGAGGTAAATAATTTCAACTCACTCTCGAGAAGGTTCTCTATAAAGACTTTTGTTATCTTAACTGGTTGATCTTTTTTGACAGTTAAGATTTTTGTGCGAGACAACGACCATGGAGATGAAATAAAAAAATGAACATTTGATACCGAAGAAATATTTCTCTTTTCTTTAGCATCAACGATCCCTTCTTTTATAACCTTTAGCTCAATTGCTTTGAGCGATTCAATCATTGACGTGAAAAGCCTTTTTGGATCAATAGATCCAACCTGGTCGAAATACGAACGAGTCACATAGAGCACTTCGGGTGGTTTTGAATCATGAGTAGCAACAAGACCACAACCAACTGATGTGGTGCCAATATCAAAAACGAGACTTAATTTTTCACGTTTACCGAACAAAGAAAACATAGTTACATTATAGACGGCAAGTGCATAAGACACAACGGGTTTGGGGTCAACGAGCAACGTACAACAAACAATATTAAAAGAAATAAGTAGAGGGATGTGAGACGGGGTATGTGAACAAATGAAAAAGAAGGACGGATTTCGCCTCGCGAAAT
>CAIMLU010000005.1 GCA_903842365.1 uncultured bacterium | reverse complement strand
TGGCCCGGACCCCAAATTTTTGACACCCATTCTGTATACTTAATCACATAATATACACGCATATGAAAAAACCACGGGTAGCTCCTGACCTCAAGGAGCAAATCATTAACCGTATCAAAAACGATGGTGTCACCGTTGCCCAAGCATCGCTTGATCATGGAGTACACGAGAAAACCATATACAGCTGGATTGCCAAGAAAACAGAAGGAAGTGCTTCTCTAGGTGATGTGCTCAAGCTCAAGCGAGAAAACGATCAGCTAAAGATGCTTTTGGGTGAAATCACCTTGAAACTCTCCGAAACCCAAAAAAAGAAGTGAGTGCAATGAGCCTCACCACGAAGACTCTTCAAGCAAAAGAGTTTGGTGTATCGAGGCAGAGCTTGTACTACACACCAAAGAAACCCAGCAAAGACTGGGAGCTCAAGTGTTGTATTGAAGAAGTGTTAAGGAAACACCCGTCATACGGATCACGGAGGGTTGCCCTACACCTCCATCTCAATCGAAAACAGGTGAAGCGTGTCATGAACCTCTTTGGTATCAAAGCGTACCGAAGGAGAGGAAAGAAATGGAAAAAGACCAAGAATATCAAGGTCATATACCCGAACTACCTCCTCACCACACACCCAACCCACCCAAACCACATTTGGACTGCTGATTTTACTCACTTCAATTTCCAAGGAAAGGTAGTCTACATCGCAACGGTGATGGATCTCTACACGAGGCGTATTGTTGGCACAGCGGTATACACCACACACGCTGTATCACTCGTGCTCTCTGCGCTCATGAACGCCCTCCACAACAATCCAAGGCCCATCATCTTCCACTCTGACAATGGGAGTGAATACAACGCAGAAGTGTTTATTGACGCACTCACCACTGTTGGAGTGCTCGTATCAAGATCGGCCCCAGGGTGTCCGTGGGAGAATGGATACCAGGAATCATTTCACTCACAGTTCAAGGTGGATTTTGGGGACCCAAGCAGGTTCAAAACACTTGGTGAATTGGTGTATGAGATATATCAAACAATCTACCGCTACAATCACACACGAATCCATTCTGCTCTCAAAATGCCGCCAGAACAGTTTGCTGTTTTGGCCAAGGAAACGTACAATCACCATATCAGAATGAGTGTCTAATAAATGGGGTCCAGTACATTTACTCTTTTGAAAAACGTAAATGCAAGTTTGGTTTTTAGCGGTGTCTATTTGTTCGCATATAACTTCATGGTAATCTACTTGTGTTGGTACATGCCCAGGTGGCGGAATGGTATACGCAGAGGACTTAAAATCCTCGGCCATTTAAACGGCGTGCGGGTTCAAGTCCCGCCCTGGGTACAAGAAAACTGGCTTAAGCCAGTTTTTGTGTACCCAGGAAAATGATGCGGGGCATCATTTGTGCGGGACTTGAAGCCCGGTTGAGCATTTTTTCGAGTTGTTTTTAACGAAGAAAAAATCCAACCGTGGGTACAGGTCCTGTAAGGACCAAGACTCCCGCCTAAGGCACAGGGCGGGACTTGAAAGCGAGTGCAGGGTTAACCCGTTCAACAGAACGGGTCGCACAAGCAGGTGAGGTTTGGGGTGGGACCCAAACTGCAAGACTCATTGAGATTTTTTCTAAAAAATCCAATGAGTGGACAGATTCTGTAGGAATCGAGAGAAGTATTGCTTCGATGGAAGCAATACGAGCTCTTGGCCAAGTCCCGCCCTGTCTGTTATTTTTAATCCAGTGTAAAATATCAACCATGACCCCAAATCACATATTTCCTCGTTCAACCGTAATCGTAATACTGCTTATAATAAGCGTCTTATTACTTAACCTTTTTTCGATCCTTGTAAATCATAATTTTACGTTTCTATACTATGCTTTGTGGCTTGGTGGATTTGGCGTTTTGTTTTTGAAATATCAGACTTGTATAGCTCAATATGTGGCTCGTATAAAAATATCGGACTTTGCACGTTTTATTATATTTTGGGGTATGGGGCCGTTTTTCTCGAGGAGACCATCGTTGCTTTTGTTCATTCACTGAGTGAAGGTTTTGCTTTTTATAGGTTTCTTCAACTTATTTCTCAGTTTTGGCTTTTCAATTTTTTTGCTTTTACTGGATTTATTATAGGTTCATATTTCCTTGTAAAACGCTTTCGGTATTCTGCGTTGGATTTATTCCTCATTATCGGTGCTTGGGGTTTATTCTCAGAACATATATTTTCTTTTCTTGTATCAAATGCTATTGCCGGCCTGTTATTGGTTCTCCCTACAATGAGTACGTACAACCTTGTTATTGCCCCGGCTATTTTGAGTGTCTCTAAGGGTGATGCAAAAGATGTTTCGATATGGAAACGATATGTGTATTCGTTTTTGCTTTTACTTGTTCTTTCAATCCCTTTTATTATTTTATTAGCTTCACTTAGATCTCATTTCCCAACAATCTTTCC
Organism: uncultured bacterium; assembly: GCA_903842365.1. Lineage (GTDB taxonomy): Bacteria > Patescibacteriota > Minisyncoccia > Phycocordibacterales > UBA6065 > CAIMLU01. Next base: position 15,210 of record CAIMLU010000005.1, on the reverse strand, counting down.
TTCATGTGAATATATTCCATGTTGAGTTTGAATAAAAAAACAGTCACAGGGGGCTGTTTTTTCATGGTGCTGTGGGAGGGACTCGAACCCTCATCTCTTACGAGATACGCTTCTGAGACGTACGCGTATACCAATTCCGCCACCACAGCATATTTAATGATCAAAAAGGGGATCGAGTCAAAAGTATTTTTCTGCTGAAAAATCTCTCAACCTTTCCTTGCGGGAACAGTACACCTTTCACTTTTTGAATACAAAACGCTCAGGGTCTTGCAGAGGCTTTTAGATGTCGCCCCTTCACCAATTCCGCCACGTGTCCGGACCAAAAGACTGTACCATTTTTTATGTAAACAAAAAACCTCAGGATTAATCCTGAGGTTTGTGTCCCACGTTTCTCTTATCAGATGTTATTACTCCACTGTCGAGTAGTATGGTTCGGTGGGCGAGCGCTGCGTATTCGGGTTCATGCGTAACCATAATAATAGTCTGTCCTTTTTTATTTAATTCAAGAAATATTTCGAGAACATTTTCCGATGTCTCTTTATCAAGGTTTGCTGTTGGTTCATCTGCAAAGAGTATGTGTGGATCATGGCCGATTGCACGAGCTATCGATACTCGTTGTTGTTGGCCACCTGAAAGTTGGCTTGGTAGATTATTGATTTTATCTGCAAGATTTACTCGTTCAAGTGCTGCAAGGGCTTTCTTGTATGCGGTTTTTTTATCGAGTCCTTGCATAAGTAGGGGAACAACGACATTTTCAATAGATGTGAGTTCGGGAACAAGTGCATAATCTTGAAAGACGTACCCTAAACGATTAAGGCGAAATTTTGTACGCTCACGTCGATCTAGTTTTGATATATCAACACCATCAACTTCAATGAATCCCGAATCCGGGTGATCAAGGAGGCTGAGCTGGTAAAGGAGCGTTGATTTACCTGACCCTGATCGACCTGTGATTGCAACAAATTGCCCAGCCTCTATTTCAAAAGAAAGCTTTTTAAGAACAACAAATGTATTCCCTGCGGTCGTATATGATTTAATGAGGTCTTGTATTTTAATCATTGGATTGTATTTAGCGCCCAAGAATTGCATCAAGCGTGTTTTGTTTTACAACCATGCGTGCGGGAATGTATCCGGCAATAAGGGTTGCAAGGAAGAGGAGTCCTGCGCGGGTAAATGTCCCAGGAATGGTTGCGACAAGAATGCCATCAGAAAAAGGGAAGTTGATTGGATGTGCGTCAAGGAATGGTTTAAGCACTGCAAAAACGATAACGAAGCCGATAAGCGTTCCAACGAGAGCGTAGAGGAGTGATTGGCAGACATATGCAAATTCAATAGCGACAGAATCTATTCCAATACCCTTTAAGATGCCAATGAATTTACGTCGCGTGATGGCGTTGATAAAGATGACAATAAAGATTGTGATACAAGCAACAACGAGGCCTATGGCACTAATCATACTTCCCAACATTGCAAATGTTTGTTTTATGTCTTTGAGAAATTTTGGTTCTCCTTCCTCGAAGGTTTGTATCGTTGCAAATTGATCAAGTCCCTGTGATACAAGACTGCGTTTTACTTCATCGGCGTTTGCGGTACTTTTTATCTTAATTGCAATCTCGCCAACATTATAGTCAGTACGCCCTGACATTGAGCGAAGTTGTGAGTCTGTCATGTAGACACGTCGATCGATATCATCAACCTTGGTTTTAATGATTCCTTTAACGGTCATTTCGCGTGTAATGTTGTTAAATTTAATGCGAACTTTTGATCCGATCGCAACATCTTTAAGCGCAGGCATAGAGGTTGATTCAAAGCCCAAGTATTTAATGAGAAGATTACATCCAAGGAGCACCTTGTCATAATCACCTTGTTCGAGGTAAGAGCCTTCCACGATGCGTTTTGAGAGTCCTGTAGCCTTGTCTTCGAGTAGTAGGTCAATTCCTGCAAGGACGGTTCCTGTGCTTTCAACGAGGTCTGTCTCTCTACGTCGTGTTTTGTAATTAGCTTCAACCGTAGCACCCTGAAGGTAACGTTCCGTGTATGATTCAACGTCAGGGGATGCTGCAATTGCTGCGATGATTTTTGTCGAGCGTTCAATGTATTCTTTTTCTTTGAGCCGTGAGATTGCAATATCTCCAAGGTGTCGTTCGCGCACCGCGACTGTGGCACCTTCAATGAGACCGACGAGAATCCCTGACACCACAACAAGGTTAAGAAAGGTGAGTGTCATGATGAATGTAATAAGGAGCGTTGTCCATTTACTACTTCTTTTTACTTGGCGGATTGCTAGGAAGAGACCAACTCGGATTGCGGTAAGTGTTTCTTTTGAGGAAAGGATTATGCGTTTCATCAAGATTATTTTAGCATATTTTATTATTGGTTAACATGTTAATGAATATGATGTAGTGGGGAGAAAGGTTGATTTTATTTTAGACAAGTTAAAAATCTGCAGAAGTGCGCTTTTTTGGATAACCTGTCGTCAGGAATAATTACTCGTCGTTACTCGTAATTTTTCCAACCCTGGCTCGCCGTGTTTCAGAGCGAAACACAAGGTTCCGGTTCGGACAAGCTAAAACCGCACAGCAGTGTGCGGTTTCTTAAGTCCTGTAGGGAATCTGTCATTACATGACCAGTACCCACGGTTGGATTTTTTCTTCGTTAAAAAATAACTCGAAAAAATGCTCAACTGGGTGAGATGCGACAATAGGAAGCATCGCAAGGCCGGAGGCAGACGTGCCGAGGCGGGCTCGCACAATTTGCCAGCAAGCGAATATGTGTGAGTCGATCCCTATACGGAATGTGTGTTTTCTTTTCTTGTCGTCACGGATAATTTTTCGCCGTCGCTTAAAATTTCCGCGACCCCACCTCGCGGTGTTTTGGAACAAAACACAACGCTCCGGTTCGGACAAACTAAAAACCTGCAGCAGTGCAGGTTTTTTTACGTTTGTCCGCCCTGTAGGGATCGAACCTACGACCTTATCCTTAAGAGGGATCTGCTCTACCAACTGAGCTAAGGGCGGATGTATGAAACTACTTACCTGTACTTTTGCTGTATGTCTACCAAAACAGCTCAGAACGGGAATGAAAAATATCCTAACCTATTTTTGAACTTTACGCCAGTTTCTTTCGGAATTCCCTGGAGGCCTAGGCCGGAAATCTCGGCTTACTGCCGCAGTACCCACGGTTGGATTTTTTCTTCGTTAAAGGATTAACTCGAAAAAATGCTCAACCGGGCTTCGCTCCCGGCCAGCACGTGTCCCACACGTGCTTCTAGTCCTTGAGGCCTAGGCCGGGATCGAACCGGCGCATAACAGTTTTGCAGACTGTCGCGTTAACCAACTTCGCCACTAGGCCAAAACAGGGCTAAGTATGCCTCAAGAGAGGTTCTAAATCAAATCACCCCACTTGCCGTAGGCTTGGTGGGGTGATGTGTTAGATAATATCTTCAATTTTTTGCCTGTTCTTTTCACCTCGATCAATTTCAAAATCAAAGAAAGGGATACGAGAAAGACGTGCTTTTTCTTTTACAAACTCACGGAAGTCAGATCGTGATCGTTTGAGGAAGTCCATCGCGGCAACTTCTTTGTCTGCTGGGAGCACTGACACAGAAATAATTGCCCGCTCTGCTTCACGGTCAACATCAACACCTGTAACGGTAATAATAGACAACCTATTTGACTCTCGAATAAGAAACTCGTTAGCGAGTCTGCGTATTTCAATACCGAGTCGTCCTTGTTTTTGAATATCCATAGTTTTTTTATTGTTTCTCGACGAGAATGAAGTCTTTAATGATGTCTCCGGGCGCTATTTCAATACTGCATTCAATCATAGTTCCAAATTCGTATCCCTCACGAACTTCACCAGCTTTTTCTTTTTGTTGTTGTAGTTCACGGATAACCCCTTCTGCTACCTGGACATCCTTACGGATGATTTTAATTTTGTGTCCAAGATTGATGCTGTCTTTCAATACCTTACCACCACAGATTTGTTTGTCTTTGTTTTTGCTAAATAGTTTGAGAATTTTTGCTTCACCAATAATTTCCTCAACGGTTATTTTTGGTGCGTGTGTTTTTGAATATTCATCAAGCCACTCAGTTAGCTTATAGATGATGTCAAAAGTGTGAACTGGAATATGTGCGCGTTCAGCAAGTGCTCGTGCTTGCGCATCTACCTTAACATTGAATCCAAGGGCAACAGCGCCTTCAGTTCCGACTATCATTTTAAGGTCAGCTTCGCCGATATCGCCGATACCAAGGTTTACAAGTTTGATCGAAACACGTTCATGTCTTATTTTTGCCAATTCATGTTCGAGCGCTTCGGCACTGCCACGAGCATCGGCTTTGACAACAACTGGAATAACAAGTTTTGTGACATCGACATCAGCAACTGCTTTTGGGTCAACAAGGACAACTTTTTTGTTTTTTGCAAGACGGGCTTTCTCTTCATCGATTGCTGCCTCGGCCTCTTTTTTTGTTTCAAAGCATTTGAAGGGTTCACCAACATCAGGAACCGAATCCCAACCAGAGATACGTGCGGGGCAGGAAGGACCAACCATATCAACACGTTTACCTATATGATTATCAATGGCGCGCACAGGAGCCATACTTGTTCCACAAACAATAAAGAGACCTGTTTCTATTTCACCGTCTTTAACAATAACTGCCGCTGATACACCGCGTTTTGCATCACGTTCAGTCTCGATAATATAACCTTCTGCAGGGACATTGAGATTTCCCTTGAGGCCGGCAATATCAGCAGTGAGAGACACGATGTCGAGCAAGTCATCGATTCCTTGGCCTGTTTTTGCTGATATAGCGACGTATGACACGTCACCACCATATCCTTCAAGGTAGATGCCGTTTTCTGCGAGTGTTAATTTTGTTCGTTCTGCATCTGCGTTTGGTTTGTCTATTTTATTTATTGCAACGATGTATGGAATACCTGCTTTTACAATAGCTGAATGCGCTTCCATGGTTTGGCGTTTAACTCCGTCTTCGGCTGAAACAACAAGGATGGCGATATCAGCGACAATTGCACCTCGTTCACGCATTTTTTGAAATGCTTCGTGCCCAGGTGTGTCGAGGAAGGTAATGCACCTTTTTGTTCCGTCTGATGCTGTTCGAACAACCTCGTACGCAGAGATACGTTGGGTTATACCGCCCGCTTCGGTGTCGACGGTGTTTGATTTTCGTATGAAATCGAGAAGGGTTGATTTACCGTGGTCGATGTGTCCCATGACGCACACAACGGGTGATCGTTCGATTGTTTTATTTTCCGGTTTTGTGCTCATGGTGTTGTTTAAATTAGAGTAGTTTTTGTTTTGCGTTCTCTATCGTTTGGCGTTCTTCATCGGAAAGCTCAATTGTTGATGCAAAGTTTTTGATTGGTTTTGCAAAGATTGATGTGCGCTCTCGGGAAGAGATGCTTGAGATAATGACACCGTCGCCATGCTCATCAAGAAGTGCTGTGGCAAAACTTTGATTACCACCCAGACCGTCGCCTTTGAATGCGTTAAAACGAAGAGTTTCAACTACTTGGGTTGACCTTGTGACGCGCTTCTCGACATTTTTGAAATACTCTTGGGCCTTTTTTGAGAAAGCATCGAGTTTCTCTATGTCTGTTACTAGAGAGCTCCAAGAGTCTTCGAGTGTCTTGGCATCCTTACCTTTAAGGAGTCGCGAGACTCGTATGTGTAGGAATAGTACGGTAATAAGGAGCACAAGGAGCACTATTCCAGTTCCAGCGATGGTTGTTATCTCAATGGGCGTCATAGAAAATCATACTAGCCCGAAAAGCCTTCTTGTTCAATAGGTTTCGTATAAAGCTTCTGTGATATTGTGTTAACTCTTTTTTTCTACTAGATTACAGGTAATGAATATGAGCCTTTTTTTTCCTAACAATCGGACCTATTGTGATGCTGCTTCGACAACCCCTGTGTCAAAGTCTGTTGCGCGTGCAATGAAAAAGAACCAGTTGATTTTTGGAAACCCTTCATCGATTCATGCTGAAGGAGTGAAGGCTCGTGCGCTTCTTAATGATGCTCGAAGACGGGTGGCAAAGGCAGTTGGTGTTCGTCCCCACGAGATCATCTTTACTGCGAGTGGGACGGAATCAAACAATATTGCGATACTTGGTTCCATTCGTGCCCTTATCGAAAAAGGATGTGCTTCAGACAGTTTGCACATTATTACCTCTAACCTTGAACACTCATCAGTGCTTCAACCAATCAAGGCGTTGGAATCAGAGGGTGTAAAGGTAACCTATCTTGACGGTGTGCCCGATGGTGTTATTCGTGAACAAGATATTAAAAACGTGCTTTCTGACAGGACAGCTCTTGTTGTCTTGTCGTACATAAATAGTGAAATTGGAACAATTCCATACGTCCAAAAGATTGGATCTTTTTTGCGATCTGTGCGGACTGACCGTGTGCAAAAGGGGAATGACCTCCCACTCATCTTTCATCTTGATGCAAGTCAGGCGCCACTTTATGTACCTATTGATGCAGAACGTCTTTACGTTGATTCAATGACGCTCGATGGACATAAAATATGTGGACCAAAGGGGATTGCATGCCTTGCCGTGCGAGAACGCGTCGCACTTGTTCCAATTACGTACGGAGGTGGTCAAGAAAAAGGTATTCGTTCTGGTACAGAAAGCCTTGAACTTATTTATGGTTTTGCACAAGCGCTTGAGGACGCTCATTGTTTACGTGAATCACGGGTAGAAAAAGTTGGTGCAGTTCGAGACACATTGCTACGCCTTGTAACAACACACATACCAGATGCGATTGTGAACGGTAGTCTTATTCATCGGATTTCAAATAATCTCAACATTTCTATTCCGAACATTGATCCTGAATTTATTGTTTTGAAAATGGATACCCGTGGTGTCGCTATCTCGACAAAGAGTTCATGTCTCAAGGGTGAAGAGGAATCAAAAGTTGTGTATTCGATATCAAAAAATAAAGAGCGTGCAAGAACAACCCTCCGGTTCTCGTTCCTTCCTTCTGCGCGTAACCGTGATGCTGTGCGAGTGTTTCAAGCCTTGAGAGGTGCTCTCGGTAGGTAGGTTTGATTCCTTAGTTCTACTAGCGTACTATTACCGCAAAAGCACAGGCTTTTCTTTAAAGGAAAAATACACTATGGATATTGAGCATTTAACTAAACATCAAATAATTCTCGTTACGCTTCTGGTGAGCTTTGTCTCATCAATTGCCACGGGTATTGTGTGTGTCACATTATTGAATCAAGACCCACAACCCATAACCCAAACCATTAACCATATTATCGAGCGCACTGTTGAAAAAGTTGTGCCAAGTGATACTGGTGCGATTGGTGGAAAAACTGTTACAAAAGAAACTGTTATTGTTGCCGAAGACGATGCTGTTGTAAATGCGATAGCGCAGACGTCGAAGGTCATCGTCCGTGTATTTTCAGACGACAATGAATCTGATCAGTTTATTGGTATGGGCGTTGTTGTTTCAAGAGATGGTAGGGTTGCGGTACGTATTCCAAGTGGGTTTAGGACGTTCAATGTTCGTTATCCTGATGGGTCTATCTATGGAGCTCAACCTCTCGTCTCTGATGATGAGAATCAAATTACCATTTTGTCCATTTCCCAAAATCCTCTCAACAAACAGTTCCAACCTGCTGTTTTTATGAATTCTTCGAATGCAAAACTTGGGCAAAAGGTTGTAGCAATTACGGGTGATGTAAGTGATTCAGTCACGACTGGTATTATTTCAAACATTACGTCGCGTGTTAATGGTACACACGAACGCATCCGGGTGGGTATTTACGCAGATAAGTTCTTGTATAATTCAGTTATTGCAAATTTGTCGGGAGAAATTGTTGGGTTCAAGATTGGCGCCGAAGCAGAGGATGGATACATTCCAGCAAACATTATTAGAGCGCTTATTAAGTAACAACGGTTTCTAATCAAAAACACCTATGCCTCCATTCAACCACTTCACACCAAAAGCAAAGGAAGCCATTCGTCGAGCGCACGAGATTGCGATTGAGCGTGGTGTTCACCATGTGAACCCAATGCATCTCCTTGCTGCACTTGTTCTCCAAGAAGAGACCCCACTCTTTGATATTTTTGATCGCATTGATATTGATTTTGTTGAACTTACTGACGCTATTCTCGATGAAATTGAAAGCGGTGCGCCAGTAGGGACTGTCTCTTCATCGATGCAGGTATACCTTACGCCAGAACTTGCTTCAATTATTGAGGGTTCAGCAAAGATTGCAGCTGCGTTCAAAGATGATTTCATTTCCGTAGAACATCTCCTCCTTTCTCTTTTTGATGCGCCTTCAGGTGCCCAAGACCTTCTCGTTAAGTTTAAAGTAGATAAACAAATCGTTACAAAAGCGATTGAGGCTATGCGTGATGCGCAGAAAGTCGGTGGTGTTCCTGGTGCCCAAAAAGAGAGCGGCAAGAAACTTCGTGCACTCGCGAAGTATGCAAAAAGTCTTAGTAAAATGGCACTCGAGAATAAACTTGATCCTGTTATTGGTAGGGACGCTGAAATAAATAGGATTATCCAAATATTATCTCGCCGTACCAAAAATAACCCGCTTCTTATTGGTGAGGCTGGGGTAGGTAAAACGGCGATTATTGAGGGTCTTGCATTGCGTATGGCAATGGGTGATGTTCCTGAATCACTTCGTGATAAGGAATTGGTATCACTTGATTTAGGACTCCTCTTGGCTGGTACAAAATATCGTGGAGAATTTGAAGAGAGGCTGAAGGCCATTATGAAAGAGATTGAAAAATCAAACGGTAAAATCATTCTCTTTATTGATGAAATTCATACCATTGTTGGCGCCGGCGCAGCCGAAGGATCAATGGATGCCTCAAACATGTTGAAACCGGCACTTGCCCGAGGTGAACTTCGTGCAATTGGCGCAACAACAATCAAGGAGTATCAAAAGCATATTGAAAAAGATCCAGCACTTACCCGTAGATTCCAGCCAGTGTATGTATCTGAACCATCAATTAGTGACGCAATCTCGATCCTACGAGGTATTAAGGACAAGTATGAGCTCTATCACGGGGTTCATATTACTGACAATGCAATTGTGGCTGCTGTGAATTTGTCGTCGCGTTACATCACCGATCGATTTTTGCCTGACAAAGCTGTTGATTTGATTGATGAGACTTCTTCATCGCTCAAAATTGCCCTTGAGAGCATGCCTCCACATCTCGAAGAAACAAGGCGCAAAGTCATGCGTCTTGAAATTGAACGTGAAGCTCTCAAGAAAGAGGAAGGAAAGTCCAAGGAAACAAAAGATCGCGTCAAGATGATTGAAAAAGAAATCGAAGCACTCAAAGAAAGTACTGGCGATCTTGAGACGAAGTGGAAAAATGAAAAGGAGTTGTTGTCGGCAATAAAAATTATTAAAAAAGAGTTGGAGGTCTTGAGGCTTGAAGCAGAATCGGCAGAATCAAAAGCTGATTTATCACGCGCTGCGGAAATTAGGTATGGCCGAATTCCTCTTCTTGAAAAAGATCTTGAATCAAAAACAAAGAAGCTTAAGAAAATTCACGGTAGCGGTAGGATTTTGAAAGAAGAGATTACCGAAGAAGACATTGCGACGGTTGTTTCAAAGTGGACAGGTGTTCCGGTTAATCGAATGCTTGAGGCGGAGATGAGCAAACTTGTTCGCATGGAAGAAGGGCTTAAGGCTCGTGTTGTGGGACAAGAAGAGGCTGTTAAAAAAATTGCCGATACTATTCGTCGTGCACGTGCGGGTATCTCAGATCCAAATCGCCCTATCGGTTCATTCTTGTTCTTGGGTCCTACGGGTGTTGGTAAGACTGAACTTACCAAGGCGCTTGCTGAGTTTATGTTTGACGATGAAAAATCACTCATTCGCGTTGATATGTCTGAGTTTATGGAGAAACATTCGGTATCAAAATTAATCGGTGCACCTCCTGGGTATGTTGGCCACGAAGAGGGAGGAAACCTCACTGAACTTGTTCGTCATCGTCCATACTCCGTTATTTTATTTGATGAAATCGAGAAGGCACATCCAGAAGTATTCAACATCTTGCTTCAGGTGCTTGATAACGGGCGACTCACTGATGCTAAGGGTCGTGTCGTCAACTTTAAAAACAGTGTCATTGTCCTCACGTCAAACATTGGGGCACAACATATCGACAAGATGGAGCAAATGGGATTTGCCGCCGACACTGCCGAGAAGAGCATGTATGCAAGTGTAAAGAGTAAAGTAATGGATTCGCTCAAAGATTACTTTAAACCTGAATTTTTGAATCGACTTGATTCAATTGTTTTGTTTGATGTATTGTCTGCGGATGCTATTAAACAGATAGTTGGTATCCAAATTGGACATATTGTTGCGCGAATCAAGAATCGTGGTATTGATCTTGTTCTTGCAAAAGAAGTCTATGACGTGCTTGCGAAGGATGGGTATGATCCACATTACGGTGCGCGTCCACTCAAGCGTCTTATTCAAGAAAAACTCCTTACACCCATTGCGTCGTTTATGATTGCACAGAGTGCGATGGAGGGTAGTGTGATTTCAGTTTCAGTGAAGGATGGTGAGTTTATATTCAAGATCGTGAAAGGCAAGAAAATAGCAAAGAAACGAAACGTTTAGGGGAGGTGAGACTCGTTGAAAATACGCAGTGCCACAAGGTGTGCTGCGTATTTTTATTGCATGCTCCGTAAAATCTGATACATTAGTGGGGTCGTTCAGGAACGCCTGGATGAAATGCGTAGGTGGCGGAGCGGTCAATCGCAACAGACTGTAAATCTGTCGCCCTATGGGCTACGCAGGTTCAAATCCTGCCCTACGCACAGTTACAAAAAAGTCCCTGCTTTTAATGGCAGAGCCTTTTTTGTCTGTGCGTAGGAGCAAACTCTGGGAGAGCTTGCGTGCAGGATTTGAACGCCGGAGCGGGACCCACATCACCAGATGTGGGAGCGAGGCGGTGCCCAGCCCGAAACGAGCGACGGCGAGTTGAGAGGCGAGGGAAAAACTCCTGCCCTACGCACAAACAAACCGCGAAAGCGGTTTTTTGTTTGCGTAGGAGCGATGTGTGGGACACATCGCGTGCAGGATTTGAAAGGCGGAACCAGTTTTTCGTTTCGAAAAACGGTGAGCCGGGGTCGCGACCAAGGAGTGCGACGGCACGACGAGAGTTGTGACCAAATCATCCGTTCGTTTTTGTTTTACATTTTGTAGCGTAGGGTGAGTGTTGGGTTGGGACCCAACATGTAAAATCTTTTGAGATTGTATTCAATCCAAAAGGTGTACTGCTCCTGTAAGGAGGGATTTGAAAGTGAGCGCTGGCACCCGTTCAGCAGAACGGGTAGTGCGAGCAGGGCCGAGAAATTTTATTGAGCGACGGCGAATAAAATGTTCTTGGCCAAATCCTGCCCCACGTTTTTTTTGCGACGGCGAGAATATTATCTGTGACCAAATCCTGCCCTAGATTTGAAACCGTTCTCCCATATTTTCGAGTATTTCCATGCGAGCAAAGGGGCAACTTATTTTGTTTACAAAATAGAAGTACCCTTGTGGTAAAACGGGCACAGGTCCTGTAGGGACCAAAACTCCTATGGGGGGCTAATGCTATACATGAAGACATACTTCACCTATACTTAAATTAATATGGATTCAGCAACTATTACTTGGATAATTTTCGGTCTAGTTAGCATAGGGTTTGTTTACTTTATGGTGCGTGTTAGTAAGGAAAATGTTTTAAAATCTGCAAAAAAAATAGAATTGAGAGAGTTGTATAAAAACGATGCAGTATTTTTATGTGATTCAATTGAAGACCTTAACCATCAGAATGAATATCAAATAAGGGGCGAATCAACCAGTGTTGTCATCAAGCCTGGTTCTAAAATAGATATTGCTGGTATTGGTTGTACTGTTATTAATGTCTACCGACCGTTTATCTATGAAGGTACTAATCGTAGATTAAAAGATGCATCTTATCCAAACGAGAATATTCCTGCGAGTACGGATGGTGCTGCGATTGTTTTTCAGATTATTCAGGGGTTTAATTTTACTGCCTTTAAATCTCGTCTTAAAAAGGAAAAGGTTATTGCAATTAAGGTGCAAGAATAGTTTAAACATAAAGGTGGAATTCGCAAAGCGAATTCCACCTTTATGTTTTTGTTATCTTTTCCTACAAATTTTTCACCCCATACTCTGCCATGTCATCCATAATGATACCCAACCCAGAACCTTTTTTTTGTAATCTATAACTAGTTTTTCAATAATTTTCACACCAATAAACGCTTTTCAAAATGTGTTTTATAACTAAATTAATGAGTACAGGTGGTATATACTTAAAGGGTAATTATTTTTACTAAACGTTCATCTATGAAAAATCACACAATCGATGCATTGAATTGGAGGTATGCCACCAAAGTATACGATCCAGCGAAAAAACTGAGCACAGACCAAGAGAATCTCATTCTCGAGTCGCTAAGGCTCTCTGCTTCATCATTTGGGCTTCAGCCTTGGAAGTTTATTGTAGTGCGCGATGTGGCAAAACGTGAAGAGCTTAAGAAAGCTGCGTGGAACCAGAATCAGGTAACTGATGCATCTCTTTTTGTTGTTCTCGCAACCCCAAAGAATATAGACGCAACCTTAGTCTCGACGTTCATTGATTCTGTCGCAGAAATTCAGAGTGTTGATCGTACAAAGCTTGCAGGGTACGAGGGTATGATTAACGGTTCAATTACTGCAAAGGGTGAAGCAGGCGCGCGAGAGTGGGCTGCGCGTCAGGCGTATATCGCTATGGGTACAGCGCTCCTTGCTGCTGCAGAGAATGCTATTGATGCAACTCCGATGGAAGGGTTTGATCCAGCGCAGTTTGATGCAATCCTTGGTCTCGGTACGATTGGGTTTGAATCACGAGCCGCACTTGCATTTGGATTTAGGTCAGACACCGATACTCATGCGCATGACGCAAAAGTTCGTTTCTCAAAAGAAAAGGTTTTTTTGGAAATCTAATAAAAAAGAGGTGCGCCCTAGGGCGCGCCTCTTTTTTATTAGATTTCTTTTGATCCGTATCCTTCAGGTGCTTTTGCAAGCCATTCCAGTATTCCTTTTTCATCGAGGAGCCCGGCTTGTGATCCAATTTTTTGCACAACTGATGCAGAATTGATTGGGGCAAGTTTAAGTGCCTCGGCGAGTGTTTTGCCTTTAATAAGGAATGTGACGAGGGTTGATGCAAAAGCATCACCTGCGCCGGTTCGTTCAAATGCGGGCCGTTCATCAGGGTATGCTGCCATGTAATACGTCTTTGTACCGTCACCTGCGTATGCGCCCTGCGGTCCATCAGTTATGACGACAATTTTTGGCCCCTTCGTACGCAACATATCAATGAGTTTTTTTGCGTCGTTTTCCTGTGTTTCAAGTATCTTTTGTGCCTCTTCAAGATTGCACACAAACACTTCAGTTCGTTCGTAGATATTTTTAAGAGCTGCGGCACCGAGCTTGATTTGAAATGTTCCTGGTTGGAATGCAAGTTTTACGTTTTTATGTTCAAGAAGGTACTGTGCCACATCATTGTGGAACTCTTTTGCACCTGCACCGAGGGATGAGAGATACATCCAACGTGGTTCAGGGAAAGAGGGAAGTGTATATTTGTAATCCTCATGCCTCGTGAGGATGGTACGTTCGTTATCATACCAAAGTATGTAGTGATAACTCGTTGGAATTCCTTTGTGTTTCAACATGTAACGTGTTCCGACGCCAACATGTTCAAGTGTTTCGATACATTCTTTTCCAAACCCATCGTCACCTACATTTGATATAAAACTAGTGGTAAGTCCTAATCGTGACATTGCGACAGCGGCGTTTGCACTATTGCCAACTCCTGGGACCACAGTTACTGACTCGTAAGGAATTTTATCGCCAAATCCAAAACAGAGTTCACAGGCAGTTTTGTCGAGCGCACAATGCACGTGCGCATCTTTGATGCGGATGAATGCATCAGTTGCGGTGTCTCCAATCGAGACCACATCAATTTTCTTTTTGAATAGCATGCGTACATTATACCGAATAAAATATTTTTTGGTGGATGAAAAAAAAGTGGCATGAGATGTTTGTTTTCTGGTATACTTGCGTGGTGTACGTTTGTATTAATTAACCTTCCCATTATTTCAACACAGCTATGTTAGTTGATTTCCAAGAGGACCAAAGTTATCGTCGAGACCAATCAGCGGGGAGAACATCACCACTTATTACGTGGATGCTCAATAAAGGCATTGTCAAGAATGAAGGGGCAGGGAATAGAATCCTTCTTATTGTTTCTTTTATTTTTTTCTCCATCTCGATATATCTCTTTACTCGGTAGAGAAAGAAACATTTGGTGTTTTGTTTAAAAGGGTTGATGTGCAAATAGGACCCTTATGACAACACATTCATTTGACTATTATTCGTCTGTCTGTATAATTTCCGTCTATGTTCAGTCTTGAAATCAAAAAGCGCGATTTGAAAGAAGACGTTGAGTCTCTTCGCGCGTCGGGCAAGGTCCCGGCGGTCTTTTATGGCAAAAAAGAAGCATCAACCCCTATTACTGTGGTTGCCTTTGATTTTGTTAAACTTTATAAACAAGCAGGTGAGTCATCGGTTATTATCCTTAAGGGTGATGGAATGGATGTTGAAGCTCTTGTTCAAGACGTTAACATTCATCCAGTTACCGGAAAGGTTCGTCACGTTGATTTCTATGTCTTTGAAAAAGGCAAGAAAATCAAAGTTGAGGTTCCTCTTGATTTTATCGGCAACGCTCCTGCTATCAAGGAACTTGGTGGTTCTCTCATCAAAGTGCTTCACGCACTTGAAATCGAGGCTCTTCCAAAGGATCTTCCAAACAGAATTTCTGTTGATATCGCTTCGCTTGTTGATTTTAAATCAGTTATCGCCGCAAAGGATATAAAACTTCCTAAGGGCGTAGAGCTTGTTGCTCATGCTGATGAAATTGTTGTTTCAGTTGCTGCTCCAAAGGCAGAAGAAGTTGTTGCGGCTCCTACCATGGACATTTCTCAGATCGAAGTTGCCAAGAAGGGCAAAGAGGTCAAAGAGGGTGCCGAAGGGGAAGCAGCAGCCCCTGCAAAGGGTTCTGCAAAGCCAGCTGCAAAGAAGTAACAGAAAAAAAAGAAAACCACCCCTCGGGTGGTTTTCTTTTTTTTACACAAATCTTTCTCAGGGGTACAATCGCCCC
>CAIMLU010000004.1 GCA_903842365.1 uncultured bacterium | reverse complement strand
GTCACACACCACTTGTAACCACTTGGAAGCGGTAACTTGAAGGCGGGAGGCGTAGGATACGAGGCATCATTGTACGTAATCACAAGCTTGGGCCGCTGAGACGGAACCGTGTGATTGGAAGCGTAGAAGTAGTTAAACTGGTTATTATTGCCTGTTGGAGCAAGCATGAATCCCTGGTTTACCCTGCTTCCACTTTTCCACTGGTTGTACGTGACGGTAATCCCGTACGGGTTCCACCTATCAACTACCGGAGCAGGTGCAGTACCGAGCAGCATGCCTGTCCACGATGTGTTATACCAACCCGAACTAGTATTCCAAGTATTGGTGAGAACGTAGAATTTCATACCAACGCGTTGAGAGGTACTGTTCGGATATGTATGGGGCAAAAGCCACATTTCGACGTTGGTTGGTGTGTTTGGTAATCCTTCGAGATCGAACTTGATCGCGCCGTTATACCAGTCGCCCCAACCACCGACAGTGATGTCACCATTATCAAGTCCGTAGTCTCCACCGTTTGAGCTGTATGGGTAGTGGCTCGTAATCCAGATGTCTCGTCCATTGAATGGACTCGGTTGATATATAACAGTCCCAGCAAAAGCGCTCTTCAGAAGAAGAGCGCTCGTTAATACAAATACTGAACCAAATAATTTGGTTTTCATTTAACTAAGGCAGTCTGATTGTGTTGTGGAAGAACAGAGACAATGTCGTGCAAAAATGCACAACAAGGTTCATCCGGGGAGGGATGGTAATGGAAAATAGGGGGGTGTCAAGGGTTTGGGGGAAAAAAGACTGCCACTGGCAGTTTGTGGCCACGGATATTTTCTCGCCGCCACCACAGGAGTACTTCCAATTTCTAATCGCTATCGCTCAAGAAATTTTGGTCGCGCTCGAAAATTCCTCGGCCCTGGCTCGCATGGATGTGGTCACAAGTATTTTTCTGCTGAAAAATCTCGCGACCATTACATGGTCAGTACACCTTTTGGACGGAGTACCGTCTCAAGAAGGTTTTACGTTCGGGTCCCTTATCCCGAACTCACCCGCCTCGGCCCGTCGGCCTCCGGCTCGCACAGCACAACCGAAAACCACCATATGATTTGTGGCCACGGATAATTCTGGTTCTGTCGAACCAGAATTTCCTCGGCCCTACCTCGCGGTTTGTTCTACTGAACAAACATCGCTCCGGTTCGCACAAACGCAAAAACCTGCAGCAGTGCAGGTTTTCTTGGATCGCGTTTGTGCGCCCTGTTGGAATCGAACCAACGACCCACTCCTTAAAAGGGAGATGCTCTACCAACTGAGCTAAGGGCGCATGTGTTTATATGTAACTATTCCAGACCCACCCTTTAAAAGGGAGACGCTCTACCCAAAGAGGTTTTGAGTGCGTATGTGGCATACTATCAGCGTTTTAATTACTTTTCAACATGTGACACTGGAAAATCGAGAGCAAAGCGTTCAAGCGCAACATTGAAATCAATCTCTCCCCTATGAGCCTTGTGGTATATGGCGACCAAATCACACATGATTTTTTCAATTTGTTCTGATGAAAAAGCCATGCTAAAGCGTTTTGCTTTTGTAAAAACAAAAGGTGCAAGCCCCGCTGATTTAGCATCTTTTGCAATACGAACTATTGCAATTGCCTTCACCTGCCACCACATGATCCCGTGAATTTCTTCTGCTGGTGAACCGTGATCGAGTGCCTCACGAATAAGGAGCCATAAGGAACGTTTGTCACACGAACCAAAAGCGTCAGCGATTGGAAACATTGAATAATCACTTGATGGTTCTGTTGAATCAAAATGAAACACTTTCTCTGCAGAACCCGACAATATCTCGAGATTTTTCTTTGAAAGTTTTTCTTCGAAAAGAACAAAACCGTTTTGTGACAATTTAAGCGCATCAACAACAGCAATCACCCGTGCTCCAACGTCTTCATTTTCAAACACCTCATCAAAAAAAGTGATCGTCTTGGCTTCAAATAAGCCTTGAGATAATACCAATTCATCCACCATACTCATTGTTGCTGTGTCAGCAAGAACACGGATTGACGTTGCGTCAGGGCGCTTTTTTTCCATGAGCGAAATGAGTTCACGCGCTTTTGCACGGGCCTTATCTGTATCTGTTCCAGTAACAAGAAAAAACATATGTGTATTATTTCACCTTTTCCATATCCTCCCAACTCGTACCAACTCGCGCTTCTGCGACACAAACAATACCCGAAATGTCTTTTGCAGGTATAACTGATTCCATAATTGATTTAAAGGCACATGAACACTCAACTGATATATCTTTATCAACTTCATACACCAATTCATCATGCACCTGGAGCACTAGGTCAGCTTTGTGTGTAAAACGTTCCTGGATACACTCATTAATACGACGCATGGCTATTTTAACCATATCAGCACACGTCCCTTGTATTGGTGCGTTTATGGCCATACGTTCCGCAGTTGCTTTTACAAACGAAAGGTGTGATTTGAGTCCCTCAAAATAACGACGGCGTCCAAAATACGTTTCAGTGTAACCAAGCCTCCCCGCCTCTTCTTTTGTTCTATTGAGATACCCTGCAAGCTCAGGAAAGCGTGCAAAATACTCGTCCATGAATGTTTGCGCTTCTTCGCGAGAGGAATTTAAATTCTGTTTGAGTGCAAGGGTCCCCATACCATACAAGATGCCAAAATTTATAACCTTCGCCCTTGAACGCATTTCTTTTGTAACATCATCAATGGAGACATTAAACACTTTTGCCGCAACAGCAGTGTGAACATCTTGCCCACTTGTAAAAATTTCTATAAACGATGGATCCTTGGACAAGAAGGCGGCAATTCGTAATTCAATCTGTGAATAATCGAGAGAAAGGAGCACTCGTCCTTTAGGTGCAATAAAAGCTTTTCGTATTGCACGACCAAGGTTTGTTTTATTTGGAATATTTTGAAGGTTTGGATTTTCTGACGCCATTCGACCCGTGACCGTACCCGTTTGAATAAATCGAGCATGGAGTCGGTCTCCCCCATCAAGAAGCGGTGGTATTGCCTCGATGTACGTACCCAATAATTTTGCCAACTCACGAAACTGTAAAATTTCTCCAATAATTGGATGGAGGTCGCGCATTTTTTCAAGCTCTGACTCTTTTGTTGAAAGGGCTCCTCCTGCGGTTTTTTTCTGCCGAGCAACCTTGAGACCCATTTTGGAAAACAAAACTTCACCGAGCTGTTTTGGCGACGCAACATTGAATTCACACCCAGCATGGATATAAATAGATTTTTCTAGTTTTTCAAGTTCAGCACGATATGTAACACCAAGCTCTTGTAAAAATGTTTTATCGATCAGTACACCGTGTTTTTCCATTGCAGAAACAACAGGGATAAGAGGTTTTTCAATATCCTCAAATATACGTACGGCATTTCTCCTCGTGAGAGCTTCCAGTACAAGTGGCTGTGCTTCTCTAAGTGTTTTTGTGTTTGCAAACGAAAGAATATCTTCGGTGTTGGGGTTTGTAATATTTGAATCAAATACCCATAAAGCAACACAAAGTTCTTTAAGTTCCTGCTCGGAAATTTCATTCACTGTTTTTGCGGGCTCAACCGCAAAAGCGGTAATCACACTACCCCCTGACACCTTTTTTAAAGCACTTTCAAGCCGTGACTTCATTGCACGAAATTCAAGTTGCATAAAAAGTGCACCAGCCTCATCAACCGAAATTGTTTCAACCCACCTCTTTTCAGGAAGAGACCATTCAATAGGTGCATCACGACGAATTGTTGCCAGTGTTTTTGAAAAGAGAGCCTCTTCTTCACCGTCACGTAACAAACCTATAACACGGGGCGTAATACCAGCCGTCTTGAAACGCTCCTCACTTTTTTTAAGCGCTTCATACATTGATTCAATAGTTCCAAACTCTTTTATGAGGATTGTTGCTGTTTTTTCACCAATGCCTTTAATACCAATAATGTTATCAGAAGGGTCACCACGGAGGCCTTTGTAATCAGGAAGGAGGGTTGGAATAAAACCATAACGCTCAACAACGGCCGCTTCATCATATAAAACAACATCCTTTACACCTTTTCTCATGGTAAAGACTTGCACCTTATTACCTGAGACAAGTTGAAATGCATCCGCGTCACCTGTTGCAATAATAATTTCTAAATCACTGTTATTTTTTTCATTTTCAACAATAGTCCCCAAAATATCATCAGCCTCAAATCCTTCACGGTCATATGTTGGGATCGATAGGGCTCCCAGCACATCTCGCGCTCGTTTTATCTGTTCAACAAGAGCACCGTCAGTCTTCAAACGTCCTGCTTTGTATTCTTTATATGCCTCATGTCTATGTGTTGGTTTTGGTAAATCAAAAGCAGCAACAACGTAATCAGGTTTAAGTGTTTCAACTATAGAAAGCACCATCGACACAAGTCCAAACAAAGCGCCTGTGGGAACCCCTGTCGACGTGACAAAGTCAGGCACAGCGTGGTACGCACGATGAAGAATTGCGTGTGTATCAAGAATGACAAGTCGTTCCCTGCTCTTTTTTTTCATAACCCTATTCTACTACGGAAATCTCACGGGTTGTCTCATCGACAAAGGAGAAACAAATACGCATAGTTCCAATTGGAAGTCTGTCACCTAATTTCTCGGGCCACTCCACCAACACAAGGTTTCTTGGTTCCAAAACAAGTTCATTCCATCGTATTTGGTCTGCCTCTTTAGGATCATCAAAACGATACGCATCAATATGGATAAGGTTATTAAAACGCTTATCGTCTTCTATGTTATAGGATTTCATAATAACAAAAGTGGGGCTTTGTACTTGATTCTTAACCCCCAAAAGGGCTGCAATACACTTTGAAAAAGTCGTCTTTCCAGAACCTAAATCTCCATCAAGGGCAATAATAGTTGCCCTCTCATTTGCCTTAAGTGAATCAACTATCTCTTTGGCAAAATCTTTTAACTCTCCAATTGAGCGTATAAACATATCCCCCATTATCCATAAATATAGGCAATAAACCACCTTGGGCTGACGCTTGTGGAATTCGAAGAACAAACCAATTTGTTCTGACGTCGCACCACAAGAGTACTTCCAATCTCTAATCGCTTTGCTCAAGAGATTTTGGTCGCTCTGACGTTGTGTGCGAGGATGCTCGCCCACACTCCTCGCTGGTCAGAATAAAAAAGAGGCTACTCGTTAAAATAGCCTCCTCGCAAAACTAACCCTAATCAATAAGATGCGTATATTGTCCGATCACACGGACCTTGAATGTGCACGTTGTAGCGCTGAAAATTATCAGCACCATTAATGTGCACGGAGATATGCGCATCACCCACCCAATTTCCCGTACCCTTTTCATAGAAGTCGATGACGATAATAATATTGTCACCACGAAAAGCGCTTGGAATTTTTGACAAGTCACCTATAAAGGTCTCCTTGTCGGACAAAACTATATTGCCTTGATTAAGTACAGCAACATAATTTGGATTGGTGTAGGTGATAGCGAGCGAATCGCCACCAATACTCCCCCGTATGGCCCTGTAACAGAAGGTGGTGTACCTCCAATCATAGGAGGGACGACGCATCGTGTCCCTGAAGTTTCTTGAAGGGCTATTCAGCTGCGCCATAGGTGAACCACCCTCAAGAACGAGGGGTCCTACAGGACGCACTCCAACTGCGCACCCACCCAGGAACAGCAAAAAAACCGTTCCGATGCTGATGATAAAGAACACCCTATCTATTATGTTTTTCATAAATTTCTGTATTTAATAGTACTACAAAAATAGAATTTGTCAAGCATCGTTTACCAACCCAAACACGATACAATAGACGCCATGACAGTTATATTTGATGAGGAAAAGCAGATAAAACAACTTGAGGAATTCAAGAAAAAAGAGGAGGAGGATCTTGCCCAAATTGTTGCAGGAAGAAATGGTCTTGAATACGCAGACCTTGGCCCCATTCCTATAAACATGGATGCTTTGCGTGTTATTCCTGAACACATTGCCCGCGAAACAAGAGTCGTTGGTTTTTCACTTATTGGAAAAAAAATTAAAGTAGGAGTACTCTCCCCTAACCACCCAAAACTGGGTGAGATTCTTACATCACTTGAAAACCAAAATTACGAAGTAACCCAGGTTGTTGTCTCTCAGAATAGCCTTGAGAAAGCATGGGTCCGCTATGCAGACCTTTCTCATTCAGAACAAAGTAAGGCTGGGGCCCTTGAAATATCAAGTGAGGAAATCAAGACATTCTTAAGTGAAATTCACTCGACCGAAGATGTTAAGCGAATCGTGAGTGATATTTTAAAAATGAAGAAAGGTCTTCGTATTTCAAAAATACTCGAGATCATTCTTGGTGGAGCACTTGCAACCAAGGCATCAGACATACACATCGAACCTGAAGAAACATCAACACGATTACGATATCGTCTTGATGGTGTTTTAACAGATATTATAGGTCTTGATGTAGAAACATATCCACTCGTGCTCTCGCGCATAAAACTCCTTTCTGGTCTAAAGTTAAATGTTAAATCCGAGGCTCAAGACGGCCGTTTTAGTATTAAATTAGATAGTGAAGAAATCGAGATCCGAACCTCCCTCCTCCCTGGTGCATACAACGAATCAATTGTTATGCGAATCCTCAATCCAAAGTCTATCCAGGTTCCTTTAGAAGCGATGGGTATTCCCGAAAAACTCCTAGGAATACTTACCCATGAAATAGGGCGACCAAAAGGATTACTCCTCACCACTGGGCCAACTGGATCTGGAAAAACAACAACACTCTATGCTTTCTTGAGTAAAGTGTATGATCCAGGTGTAAAAGTTCTCACTATCGAAGACCCAATTGAGTATCACTTAAAAGGAATTACTCAAACCCAAACAAATGCAGACAAAGGATACACGTTCGCACTTGGGCTCCGCGCAGCACTCCGTCAAGACCCTGATGTTATTATGGTTGGTGAAATCCGCGATTCCGAGACAGCAGAAACGGCAGTGAACGCAGCTCTCACGGGTCACCTTGTGTTTTCAACACTCCACACAAATTCAGCCGCAGGTACATTTCCACGATTAATCGACCTTGGTATCAGTCCTAAAACACTCATCTCAGCATTAAACATCGCACTCGCACAACGTCTTGTTCGAACACTTTGTTCAAGCTGTAAAACAGAAGACACTCCAACTGATGAGGAGAGAAAAATTATTGAAGACTCACTTAATACCATTTTTGATAAAACACTTATTGAAGGTGTAAACTCAAAAAAAATATTCCGTGCAAAAGGCTGCCTTATATGTAACGGTCTTGGATACAAGGGCCGTATTGGTATTTATGAGGCGATACTTGCAGACCAAACACTTGAAGATGTCCTTATTAAAAATCCATCGGAACGAGAAGTACGGGCGGCAACAAAACACCAAGGTATTCCAACTCTTCGTGAAGATGGAATTCTTAAAGTTTTAAAGGGTTTAACATCGCTTGATGAACTTGGTCGAGTTGTCGACCTTGAAACTGAATAGACCAAACTTGGTTTAACATCACCCAGACAACATATATAAGATTCGCCCAAAGAAACCTCGCACAACAGGAACGCTTTCAATCACCAACAGCTTCACTCAGAAGAATTAGGTCACCCGTCAGATTAAAAGACAAATCAAAAAACATGAGGAAATTCCTGGTGTTTTTTGATTTTAACAGACTTTTGTGTCCTTTTACGTTGTACACATTGCACTCTTTTGAAACAGAGAGTACAGTTCAAACAACAAACCCCGCACACATGAGGGCGAGGTTTGAAAGAGATTCCGGGCCATAAATCTCCAAGGAATACTTAAGCGACGCCCGCGTAAGTTAAATGTTGTTTCAAGGATAGGCCCAGTAAAATACCGAAGTATTAACCAGAACGTCCTCAAAGGAAACACTAGTAAGCCGTGAAGACTTAATTCCTTAGAGATTCATAGCTCTGAAACGAGACAAGCTCTTACCAATCGAGCTTGTACTTGTAGTCTAGCATAAAGTATTTTATATGTCAAGCCCTTCTCGCCCTCAACCTCTAGATGCCAATAATAGCAAGGAAAATCAAGCCTTTTCTAAAGGCGACTCTCTTTTTCTTGACCAAACACTACGACCTTCCTCGTGGGATGAATACGTTGGACAGGTATCAATAAAAGAGAATCTTAAAATCCTTTTATCTGCTGCAAAAGAACGTAATCACCCACCTGAACACATCCTTTTTTACGGTCCACCAGGTCTTGGAAAAACAACACTCGCACACCTTGTTGCAAAAGAACTTGGTGCTCAAATGAAACAAACCTCAGGCCCTGCAATTGAAAAAGTTGGTGATTTAGCATCAATACTCACTAATCTATCCTCAGGAGACGTTCTTTTTATAGATGAAATACATAGACTTAATAAATCAATCGAGGAAGTCCTTTATCCAGCAATGGAATCAGGGGTACTTGATATCATTATCGGCAAAGGCCCCTCGGCGCGAACCATCCAGCTCGACCTTCCACCTTTTACACTTGTTGGTGCTACAACAAAAGTCGCACTCCTCTCTTCCCCACTTCGATCACGATTTTCTGGAGGCGTACACAAACTTGAATTTTATTCAAAAAACGAAATAGAGGAGATTATTAAACGATCTGCAAAGCTCTTGGGTGTAGAAATGGATACACCATCAGCACTTGTAATTGCCGAACGAAGTAGGTTTACACCGCGAACCGCGAACTTTCTTCTTAAACGCGTTCGTGATTTGGCACAAATACGAAAAACAACCATATCACGTAGTATCGTCGAAGAAACCCTCACAATGCTCGGTATTGACTCTTTGGGACTCAATAAGTCCGATCGCGAACTACTCCATGCCATCATTAATACTTTTGGAGGTGGTCCTGTTGGACTCAATACAGTTGCCGCCTCACTTTCCGAAGAACAAGAAACAGTTGAGGAAGTATATGAGCCATACCTTCTCAAGCTGGGCCTTATAGAAAGAACACCTCGCGGACGTACCGTAACAGCAAAAGGATACGATCACATGCGCGATACCATATAGGTAACTTCTATTACACAGAAAAGTAACATTTAAAAAAATGTCAGGACATAATAAATGGTCACAGATAAAGCATAAGAAAGCCAAGACTGACGCTCAAAAATCGAAACACTTCTCAAAATTTTCAAGACTTATAACCGATGAAGCGCGTAAAGCAAAAGGAAATAAAGACGCCCCAGGACTCCGAACGGCAATCGAAAGGGCAAGAGAGGTTAACATGCCAAACGATGCAATTGATCGTGCGATAAAAAAAGCAACAGAAGGATCAGTTGGACTTGAATCTATAACCTATGAAACATACGGTCCGGGTGGATCAGCAATTATTATTGAAGCGCTTACGTCGAATAAAAACAAAGCGGCTCAAGAAATAAAACATATACTTACCGAGAACGGGTTTGCTCTCGCCGCAATAGGGAGTGCGTCGTGGGCATTCAAACGAGAAGGTTCCTCATGGACAGCATCAACAACCGTTCCCCTCTCTGATGAAGATCTAATCCTTCTTGAAAAACTTGTTGATGCACTTGAAGATAACGATGAGGTGCAAGAAGTGTTCACTAATGTTGACTAATCAATAAAACCGCTTATGTAAGCGGTTTTATATTGCTTGTATTTGTAATAGCACCCAGTGTATAGTCACCATATGAGGATACTCGCAATTGACCCTGGATACGAACGTTTAGGCATCGCTATTTTAGAAAAAACACAATCAACAAAAGAAACCATCGTGTATTCGGACTGTTTTCATACATCAATCAAAGAATCACACCCAAAGAGGCTTAACCTTATTGCACAAGAGGTGGTAAGAATTATTGAGGAATACAAACCAACGGCACTCGCAATTGAAACACTCTTCTTTTCCGCAAACAAAAAAACAGCGCTCCTTGTAGCTGAGGCACGGGGTGCACTATTAGCAACGTGTGTTCAATCAGGACTACAGGTGTTTGAATACAGCCCAGCACATATAAAAATCGCTGTAACAGGATATGGAAAAAGCGATAAAAAACAAGTTGTTTTTATGGTAAAAAAACTTACAAGGTTTGAGAAAGACGCGCTCGATGATGAGTATGACGCAATCGCAATAGGGCTCACACTATTTGCCACAGAACGTTTTTTGTTTTTATAAACCACTTATCCACACAAACCACTTCCCAAGGGAAAAACCATTTGGTAAAAATACATTTAAACCCATAGATAATGATCACGCAACGAATTATGGCAACAAAAACAACAAAAAAAACTGCAACGGAAAATAAATTTGTCGAAAAAGACGTTGAGGTTACAGAAGGTGAAGAAAAGATAACTGAAACTGAACCACCTGAACCAAAAGAGTTTAAAGAAGGGGTGGTTCCACTTGAGGAAGCAGAGGAGGATTTTGATCCAAAAAAAATAACAAGCGATGAGGGTGAGGACGAGCAAGATGCGTACTATGGATCTGATGAAAATAGCACGGCAAACAATGGACTTGAAACCGATACAGATGATTTTTTACCAGAAGAATTCAAGGAAAATAATTGGTAGTAACAAAAAAGCCCTCATAAGGGCTTTTTTGTTACTCAGCACACTCAATCCTTACAAATCGATGCTTCCCTATTTTAAGATTACCAGACTTAAATATCTTAAATGACTCAAGTGATACTTTTTCATTTTGTGAGACATTAAAAATAGAACCAGCTAAAATAAGACGGCGTAATTCTGATTTTGATGGAATAATGTTCGCTTCGATAAGTTTTGTCGCAAGATCATCACCTTCCTCACACACAACAACCAATGCATCTTCACTCATTTCTTTTTTTGAGAATGAATTAAAAAATGAGGTTTGTGCTTTTTGTGCCGCCTCCTTACCGTAATTCATCTCGACAAAAGCTTCAGCAAGAGACGCTTTCTCATCACGAGGGTTATTGCCTTGATTAAGGCGTTCTTGTGCAGCGTGAATATTTTTCATAGGCACTGAGGTGCAGTACGTAAATCCTGGAATAATCATCGCATCCGACCAACTCATCACTTTTCCAAACATATCACTTGGTGAATCAGAGAGCATAATCATATTACCCTCACTTTTACCCATCTTCTTACCAGAAGGGTCTACGAGGAGTTTTGTTGCAATCACAAACTTCTCCTTCTTTTTAATGGTTTTCATAAGGTCACGACCGGTAAGCATGTTGAACGTTTGATCATTCCCACCAATTTCACCATCAACATCAAGCGCAACACTGTCATACCCCTGCATTAAGGGGTATAAAAACTCATGGATAAAAATTGGTTTTCCTTCTTGCACACGTTTATCAAACATATCTCGTTTGAGCATTTGATCAACCGTCATAAGTGATGTTAAACGAACAACATCATCAAATCTCATTTGACCCAACCATGTGCTGTTAAAAACAATTTGAGCCTTATTGTGACCGGTAAGGCGAATAAATCGAGCAAGTTGTTTTTTGTACGCAGACAGGTTTATTAAAACCTCTTTTCTGGTGAGTTGTTTTCGGGTTGTTGATTTGTCTGTTGGATCACCAATCATTGCTGTAAAATCACCCATAAGGAGAATAATGTGGTGCCCCAAGTTTTGAAGCTTCTGTGCTACCAATATAGGGATAAGGTGACCCATATGTATAGTTGGGCCCGTTGGATCAATACCAAAATAAAAAGAAAGCTTCTTTCCAGACATGAGTGCTTTTTTTAAAACTTCTTTGTTTGGAAAGATATTTTCAACAGAGCGTTCCAGCAATTCGTTTATACGAAACTCATCAATCACAACCGTGTGTTTTTTAAACATTCCTATCATAGGTTAAAAATTTATCAGAAACGGAGCCCTTTGTCTTGTTACCTTGCGTGTTTAGCGTATTATTACACCTATGAAGAAACATGCACACCACAAAAATACTCGTAGACATCACATCGCTTTAACACTCGCCTCTTTTGTATTTATTACATGCGCATGTGTCCTAATCTGGCTCTCTACATTTCGAATACCCGATCTTAACTCATTTGAGCAACGCAAAGTATCACAATCAACAAAAATTTACGATAATACAGGTACGATACTCCTCTATGACATTTTTAAAGGATCACGAAGAACAGTTGTTCCCACAGACGATATATCAGATAACATAAAAAAGGCTGCTGTAGCAATTGAGGATGATACTTTTTATGAAAATATGGGAATTCGTCCAATTTCCTTTCTACGTGCAATTCTCGCAAATATTACCAGTGGTGGGTATTCTCAAGGTGGGTCAACCATTACACAGCAAGTAATAAAAAATTCACTCCTTACTCAGGACAAATCAATCACACGAAAAATTAAAGAGTGGGTGCTTGCAATCAAACTCACACAAACAATTTCAAAAGATGAGATTTTAGGGGTGTATCTAAATGAATCACCATATGGTGGCAATGTTTATGGCGTAGAAGAAGCCTCTCAAGAATTTTTTGGTAAAACGGCAAAAGATGTTTCTGTTGCAGAAGCGGCATATCTTGCAGCAATCCCACAAGCACCAACAACCTACTCTCCTTATGGAAACAATAAAGATAAACTCGATGCCCGTAAAAATCTCGTATTGAACAAAATGCTTGAGATTGGTTTTATTGATAATAAAACCCATGCTGCTGCACGTGCTGAAAAAGTTGAATTTAAAACACAACGTAGTTTTGGAATAAAAGCACCTCATTTTGTAATGTTTGTAAAAGATGAATTAGAAAAAGAATTTGGCGTAGATATAATCAATAGTGGTGGATTGACCATAAAAACAACCCTAAATTACGAGCTACAAGACAAGGTTGAGAAGCTTGCGAAAGAACGTGCATTAAGTAATGAGAAAAATTTTAACGCTGAGAATTTGGGTATCGTCATACTTGATCCTAAAACAGGAAATATTCAAACCATGGTTGGGTCAAGGAATTACTTTGACAAAGAAATTGATGGAAACTTCAATATAACAACTGCAAATAGGCAACCAGGTTCAACCATGAAACCCATTGTGTATGCAACCGCATTTGAAAAAGGGTTTACACCAGATACTGTTCTTTTTGATGTTCCAACAGAATTTAGCACTGAATGTACCATTGATGGTACACCGAAGAACTACAGAGATATCGATCCAAAAACATGCTACCACCCAGAAAATTATGATGGGATTTTTAGAGGACCCATCACCATGCGTAACGCACTTGCGCAATCAATCAACATACCAGCGATTAAAACGCTCTATCTTGCAGGTCTTCCTAATGCAATAAAAACTGCCCAAGCAATGGGACTATCTTCCCTTGATGATCCAGATAGATATGGATTAACCCTTGTGCTTGGTGGTGGTGAAGTTTCACTCCTTAATATGACAAATGCATACGCCGTATTTGCGTCGGATGGATATTATAAAACACACAATGCAATTCTCTCGGTTAAAAACCAAGCGGGCGAAGAATTATATGTACGAAGAACAAACGAGGGATCTGTTCTATCACCGAACACAGCACGTACAATAGCAGATGTATTGAGTGACAACACAGCGCGAACACCCGCATACGGACCACGATCAGTACTCTATTTCAACAACCGTGATATTGCTGTTAAGACAGGTACCACGAATGATTATCGCGATGCTTGGACGATTGGATTTAGTCCCAATATCGCCGTAGGTGTGTGGGCTGGAAACAACAACAATAGTCCTATGGAGAAAAAGGTTGCCGGTCAAATAGTTGCTCCGATCTGGAGTGATATTATGAAAATAGCACTCGATACCGTCCCAAAAGAATACTTCAAGAAACCAGAGGATATTCCACCACGCCTTAAACCAGTCCTCCGTGGTGTTTGGGAAGGTGGTGATGTATACACCATTGATTCTATATCAGGAAAGCTTGCAACAAACCTAACACCAGAAGAAACAAAGGAGGATCGAGTACTACCAAATATCCATAGCATTCTTTATTGGGTTAATAAAAATAACCCACGAGGTGAAAAACCCGAAGACCCAACAAAAGATTCTCAGTTTGAACATTGGGAAGCGGGTGTCCAAAAATGGGTACAGAACAACAATATAAGCCAAGCAAATATTGCACAGCCAACAGGATATGACAATGTTCATGTACCAGAAAATATGCCTGTAATTCAAATAACAGGTATTAATGAAAACGACACTTTAAATGGGGACTCGGTATATGAAATACATATCGCAAATGAACGAAGGTTCCCTATCACAAAAACAAACATATACCTCAACGATATGTATATAGGCTCAGCAATTGGTCAAAATCAAAAAATAACACTCGATGGAAAAAAAATGTTGAACGCAAAAGCAGGGGTAAACAAACTCACTTTTGAGGTAACGGATTCAATATTTAACAAAACAGAAAAAACCATATCATTCAATTATTGAAATACGATAAAAAAATCTCCCTTAGGGGAGATTTTTTTATCGTATTTCAATAATAACCAATCCTTTTTTCAAACACCCTTCAATGAGGTTTTTCTTCTTTAAGAACAGAAGAGTTCGCTCGCTTGAATTTAAACCAGAAATAGAAACGGTCGTGTCTTTAAATTGAATTGTTTTTTTTGAAATATCAACATGCAACACATCAAAAACAACACCGCTAAAAATATTTTTTTTTTGTTCAAGAGCACTATGAATCCCTACGTATCTCTTTAAATAATCACCAATACCATTCATACACCTATTTATTCATAGGCATTACCAAATAAAGGAAGGTTTTATCACCAACCCCCCTCATAACCAACGGCTTAGTTGCACCGACAAAAGATAATACAATGCTATCCGATGAAATAGCTTGCATTGAGTCGGTTATATAACGTTGGTTAAAAGAAAGTTCAACATCCTCACCTGACAACGAGGTGTGTATACGTGATATGATTTCACCAATATCACCATTTTTAACTTGGGTTTCAAATTTTTTCTCCGATGGGCTTATTATCATTTTTATCTGATTAAACTTATCAGAAAAAAGCGACGATGTTTTAAGAGCCTCAATAAATTCGGATTTTAATACAATAGCCTCAGTACTGTATTCTTTTGGAATAATCTGAGCATAATTTGGAAACGTTCCCTCAATAACCCTGCTTACAAAAATAAAAGAATTTGATTTGAATTGAATCTGTGATTTATCAAAACAAACAACAACATCCTCATCGACACCAGCAAGCACGCGGGCAATATCAGCAACGTTTTTAGACGGAATAATAACAGGGTTAAAATCAGCGGCGTTTTTAATTTTTACCTTCTTCTCCGCAAGTCTAAAAGAATCCGTTGAAACAAAAACAAGGGATTCATCCAACGAATAAACATACACAGAAGCCAGCTCCGGTTTAACCTGCGATTGAGAAGCAGCAAAAGAAACAGAAAGAATACCCTTAGTAAAAGATTCTGGGTTTATAGTTGTACTCGCAACAGAATCAACCTCTGGGATCACAGGAAAATCATCAGGAGACAGACCTTTCACGACAGACACAACCCCCCCACAAGAGACCTTCACGTTTCCCTCAACCGATTCCAACACAACAGACTTATCACCTTTAAGTTGAGAAATGAGACTAGAAAACATCTGGGCTGGAACAGCAACAGAACCCTCAATATCAACATGGGCTGGCAATGAAACTTCAACACCAACATCAAGGTTTGTTGCCCTTAAAACAAGTTCACCTTTTCGAGCAGAAATAAGAATACAAGAAAGAATCGGTAGGTTTGCATTCTTTGATGGAATTTTATCTATTTTAGACAACTGAGCACTCAGTCTTTCTCGTACACATTCTAATTTCATATTTTTCATTATAAACCCTTACTTCCCTATTAAGAGGTCGAATATGTGGATTTCTTTTTTTATTCAACGTTGAAGCCTTTTTTCTGAAAAAAAACTATAAGATTTTGTTGATTACTTTGTTTTATTTGTGTATCTTTTTCTTCTTTCTCGTCACATGCGCTCTTTTTCAACTTTTTACCCACACGGTTATTACAGTATACCCACACACTATCCACATAGTTATCCACTTAAAACAACAAGGATTTAATGTGCTCAATTTCCTGTGCAAGTTTTTGGTCAATCTTGATGTCACCTTTTATCTTTTCACATGAGTGAATGACCGTGGTGTGATCTCTTCCGCCCAGCTTTTCTCCTATTGATGGATATGAAATGCTTAAATTTTCCCTCAAAATAAACATAATAACTTGGCGCGGCTTAACAACCTCCTTTTTACGTGTTTTTTCATAAATACTCTCCTCTGCTATGTTGTAATAACCACTCACTGTTTTAACCACATCCTTTACCGAGAGTGCTTTTTTAGGTTTAGATGAGTCTTTTATGAGGTTTTTTACTTCAATTAAATTAAGGGTTCTTCCTTTTAATTGCGATTGTACAACAATTGAGTTGAAGGTTCCTTCAAGTTCCCTGATGTTTGAATCAACGTTACTTGCTATAAAATCAATAACATCGTCAGTTAGGTTGATTCCCACTGTCTTGATTTTCGTTTTAAGAATTGCGATGCGGGATTCGTGATCTGGTGCTGATATATCAACCGTCATTCCTGCGCTAAAACGTGATTTAAGGCGTGCTTCGAGGTTGTCTATATAGTTTGGGTGCCTATCTGAAGAAAAGAGTATTTGTTTGTTGTTGTCATAGAGAGTGTTGAATAGGTGGAATAACTCTTCTTGACTCTTCTCTTTTCCTGATAGGAATTGAATATCATCCATAATAAACACATCGTATTTTCGGTATTTTTCCTTAAATTGGTTGATTTTGTTTGATTGGAGGGCGTTTACATACTCAACGACAAATTTTTCAGATGTTATATAAATAACCCTCTGGTTTGAGTGATTTTTAAGGTGGTTTCCAACGGCCTGGATAAGGTGTGTTTTTCCGCGTCCTGTATCCCCATAAATAAAGAGTGGGTTGTATGCAATACCTGGTTTCTTTATAACTGCTTGAGAGGCGGCGTGAGCGAGTTCGTTAAATGGTCCCACAACGAAAGATTCAAACACGTATCGTGGGTTTAGGTTGTCGTCCTTGTTTATAATAGGTTCCTGAAGTGGTAGCTCCCCCACTTCTTGTTTTTTAGGTAGGTCTGTTTCTTTCTTCTGTTCGCTCCTTGTTATAACGTATTCAACTGATCGTATATCACCACCATAATCACGCAGGCTCTTCAGGATACATTTGTGGTACTTGTTAAAAAGCCAATCACGTACAAAGGCGTTTGGGACTGCTACATAAATAATACCGTCATCGTTTTTCAAAATATAGGTATCTTTAAACCATGTATTGAAATTTGCTTTCGACACCTGAAGCTCTACGCTTCCGAGGACGCTATCCCAGAGTTTTTTTTGGTCAGACATCGAGTTTGTTTGGTTATCTGAAGTATACGGTCTTGTTCCTTTTTTAAAACTTGTGAACAATCATTAAGTGTGTTAATAATATGTCTACAAGCAATCGGTTATGACATTTGCTGTACATACAACCGATACTTTGAAATCATTTTCACACTATATATGGCAATCAAAACAAAACCAAAGGTTCGTAAACACGCACGCTCTCACGGCTTCCTAAAGAGGATGTCATCGACAAATGGTAAAAACACCATAAAGCGTAGGATGCACAAAGGCCGCAAGAAGCTTTCTGCATAATTTACCACCTATCTATGTTGCGCACATCTGCGCGCATGAATACTGCGCTCGTTAATATGGTTTTTTCGAGCGGTAAAAAAGTATCGGGTACTTATACGATGCTTGCATACAAAAAAGAGGGCCTTGTTCCAAGGTTCTCTTTTTCTACTTCAAAAAAAGTAGCACCAACATCTGTATTAAGGCATCGTTTAAGGAGGGTTGGGTATGCTGTTGTTGAGCAAATTCAAAAGACATACTCTATAAATCCAGGCCTATACTGCTTTGTTTTTAAGATAAACAAAGGTGTTTCTATTTGTTCCATAACACCAGATGTTACGGGTCTTCTGGAAAAGAGCGGTTCACTGTCTAAAAAAACAAATATCATATAATATACACACCATGTTCAGTACCATTATATTCAACCCGCTCTACAATGCTTTGGTGTTTTTGCTCGGTAAATTTTCCTTCCTTGATGCAGGTATGGTGATTATTGTTTTTACTATATTTGTAAAGGTTGTTTTGTTTCCCCTTTCTAAAAAATCAGCCCGCACGCAGATTTTAATGAAAACAGTAGAGCCAGAGCTCAATGCTATTAAAGAAAAGCATAAAGACAACAAAGAAGAGCAGGCACGACAAACAATGGCTCTCTATAAAACAAAAGGAATTAACCCGTTCGCCGGAATTGTTGTTTTGTTTATACAAATTCCAATCCTCTTGGCTCTGTATCAGATTTTTTCCTCACATGGTTTAACAGAAATCAATACAAGTATCCTTTACTCTTTCATACATGTTCCAGAGGTCATTAAAACGTCTTTCCTTGGCCTTGTTGATATAACGTCTAAAAACATCCCTCTTGCTGTTGTGACGGCTGTTACACAGTACATTCAAAGTGTTATGGTTATGCCGAAAGCACAAAAGAAGGAGAAAATGGGGGCATCTGTTATGGGTGATATGAATGCCATGCTTCAGTTTCAAATGAAGTACGTTTTTCCTATTATGATGCTTTTTATTGCATACAATGCCACCGCCGCTGTTGCTATATACTTTATCACGAGCAATGTGTTTATGATTGGTCAGGAATATGTTGTTAGAAAGCAGTTGGAAAAAGAAGGTTTGAAGAAAGCTTAAGGGTAATCACAACAAAATACCCCTGGCACCAATTGGTGCCAGGGGTATTTTGTTGTGATTTAAAATGCGTATATGTCGTAGGACCACAGCGTCTGGTCCTTTTTGTTCATAAACAACAACGTATCACCTTTGTTGTTTATAGTAAGATGTGTTACATCAATTGGATCTTCAAGTTCAGTTTTTGTTGGGCTAAAGATTCTTTCCTTTGAGCCTGTTATTGTATCAATTCGCCACACACTGTCCCCTGTTGATATAAGTCCTTGATACCAATCGTCTGGGTAATTGCCTTGTGTTAATGTATCTGGAACTGCACAGTATACGGTTGATGTGGCGATTGGGCTCCATGTACACTTATCAACCACGGTTCCTATATCCAAAACTTTTTTATCACCACTCTTTACATCGAATACCGCTGTACCTAATCCACTGTTTTTTGATCCTGTAATGAGCATTAAACTACCATTTTTGTTTAGCTTACCCTCACCTCCATATACCTCAGAGGCCACACGGTTATACGTTCCTTTCGTTGTGTTAAGAGAATATAAAGCCCCAGGTGAAACAATGCTTGGTGAACTCCATAAGGCTAATGAGTTTGGATTAGTCCATGAAATCTCCCATTCGTTTGAGGGTGAGGTAAAGATGGCTGTTTTTTTAGTCCCATCCATGTTCGCCGTTATAACAGTTGCCCCATCAACCGAGGTTGTTATGTAGGCAATCTTGTCTTTGAAAAGTGCTGGTGATTGAATATTGTCCGCTAGAAAAACACCATCTATCGTGCTATTTGTCGTGGTTGGCACAATTCCAGAAAAGGTTCGAATCGTTTCGTTGTCGTCACGTAAATAACGCAAGAGAACTTTTGATCCATCGTTTTGCCACAATGCCTCCCCAACACGAGGTATGGTTGTATTCGAGAGACGTGTTGTTTTTGGTAAGTACTTCTCCGTCTCATAAATATGGCCCGTTGAGCGTTCAACGAATCTGATTTTAGTAGACTTTCCGTCGTCAAAAATAACACCACCAGCGACTGGTTTATCCCAAATTTTTCTGAGTATTGGAAGGTATTCCTGATCAGGTGTCTTATTTACTTCACTAATATCAGATGTTTTTGGTTTTTGAGGCTTTGTTTTTACAATGTTTCCTTCCCCAAAAGGGAATATGCTACTAGAGGTATCACTCTTTGTGGGGGTATTGTTTTGTTCAACATTACCTTGAAAGAAGAAAAACCATATCACCATACCGACGCACAACAAAATGCTTATACCAATGAGAATTTTTTTCATACCTTTTCTATTTTATGTCTACAGTGCCATCAGGGTTTTCAACCATAGTTGCTTGTAAAATACTGTTATCTTCTTGTATTTTAACATCTTTTCGGTTTTCGATAGTCAACTGCACTTTCGTAAAAGCGGCCCTTGATCCTTCAATTATTTTGCCACGCACTTCTTTAAACTCAGGTGAATTTAAAGAAACTTTATACTTCCCTTCTGCATTTTTTATTTTATCGTTTATTCTTTTCTCATTAAAATCAGTAAGGGCGTCCTCTAGTTTTTCATTTACTGTATTTTTGAAGTCTGCTGGATATGGTGTTTCGAGGGCTTTATAGGTTGTATTTTCGTTTATCCTTTCCTTACTTTGTTCCGCGTCATAGACAGTGTTTTTGATTGATTGCCACCACTGTACGTTTTTTGTCTCTAGTATTGCAACCTCCGCTTCTTGTTTGTAGGCATCAAGTTTTTGTGAGCTGATCACATCCTCATTTTTTGTAACAGCTGCAAGTTTTTCGTTGACGACGGCTAGTTGGTTTTTTAACCCTTGTGCCTCTGGATTACTTTCTCCCACTTGAGCTATTTTTGCCTCAAGTTGAGTTTTTTGACTTTGGAGTGCTGGTTTTACGCGAGTTATGTATTCTTCAAGCACCACTGTTTGGTTTTTTTGAATTGCCATGATGTTTTTAGCTGAATCAGTTAATCCTCTATCTAGAGCTGTAGTAAACTGATTGTCTAGTTGTTTTTTTAATCCCTCTGTATTTTGGGCATACAAAGATTGATCCTCTGTCTGTTGTTTTAAAAGCTCTTCTTTTCGTGTTGTGAGGTTTTCTAGTAGTTCTGTTTCGGTTTTGGAGAGTTCTTTACCCATTTTTATTCGTTCCTCAAGCGGTGCCATTTGGGCATTGACGTCACTTAAATCTTTTTCTGTTTCTTCAAGGAGGCGTTTTGCTCCATTTACCTTTGCAAGTGTGTTCAATGCAGTCTCCCTATCTTCTTCAAATTTATTGAGAGCGTCTTGTGATGCTGTAACAGCAGTGTTCATCCCAGTTTCTCCTGCCGTTGGAAAGGTAATTTTAAATGTGAGTAGGTTTCTATTGATGGTGTTGAGTATTATGTATGATCCTAACAAAAGGATGAGACCAACAAAGGAGTATGTTATACGATCTTTTGCACTGTTTTTACCGGTAAAGGCTTCTGTTGTCATGTATTCAAAACCTCCCCACATAATCATAATAACAGCAAGTATAGTGGCTATTCCGATTGCAAATTTATATAAACTAGTGAAAATTTCAGCAGGATTTTGGTTGGCAGGTTGTCCGTTTTGGTGCACATCGGTAACACCGGGAATATTGGTGATTGGTTCATATTTAATTGGCCCAGTAGCAAAAACCGCATCAAAAACCATCCGCATTGAATTCCTTGTTGTTTCTGCGTAGACCGGTGTTGATCCAATTAACACAAATAAAAGGACGATGAAAAGTATTTTTTTTATGTTACTCATTTGATTTTGTGAATGAAACAACAATTTGTCCAGTGGCACTTTGGAGTAATTTTTTAGTGCTTTGGAATTGAACTGAGAGTGGTACTAAGTTGAGTCTGTTGTCTATGGTGATAAATCGTTTACTTAAAAAGTCGGTGAGAGATGTGTTTCCAGATGACCAATCTATGTTTATAGGGTTGTTCCTATTAGATTGTGACATACCGAATGGTGCCGTGAATAGGTCAATACTGCTCGCATCTGTGTTGACACTACCCCCTAATTCCTTATTAAAAAGTACACCAAGGGCAGGGTTATTTTCGTAGAAAAGAACTTTTGGGGTTGTAGGTGATATGGTAACGTGAGTACTACCTATAACCGATTCACGTGGAGAAGAAACTTCCACGGATATGTTTTCGTCCTCGTCGAGGTATCCAGTTTTCGTTGTGATAAAACTATCCTTTCCATACCCTGATGCTTCACCAACAATCTCGTAATTCTTTTTCCATGTATAGACAAGGTCTTTTGGATTCATCCGGACACCTTTTTTATCAAAAAATTCTGGGATAGCTGTAATACGGAATGTGCTCCCAAAGGCGGCGGTGGTGTGTCCTCTGTAAAAAGGTGGTTTGTATGTGTCTGCTTCCCAAAGGAGTGTTACGTCAGCTGGTCGAAATGAAAAAGTTTGAGTTGTTGTCTGTCCGTTTTTTGTTTTTATCACCACGCTTACGACAGTAAGGGTTCCTGGTTTACCCATAGTTACGCTAATGTCTTTGACTCCAGTACCCTGTTTATAGGTTTTTCCGTTCACTATCCAATTAAATTGAGCAATATCAAGATCGGTTGAAAAACTTCGTGCCTTGAGCGTCATTGTCTCAAATGGTTTTGGGTACTCGGGGATGGTGAGGATTGTGACTTCGTTATCGAAACCTATTGCTTGGGCTTGTACAACAAAAGGTGTTGCAATAATGCTGACCAAAAAAATAGCAACAACAGCGAAAAATCTATTCATGATACGTACAAGTATACCATGTGGTTGGTTGTGTAAATAACAAAAGAATCCCCGATTTTGGGGATTCTTTTGTTATTTACTGCCCTATTTTCGCTCTCTGTGCCTCTTTTATGGCGAGAATTTGGAATGGGTCCGATGTGATGATTTGATCTTCGGTGTACGACGCAATAATTTTAATTGCCACGTGTTTGAGTCCAACAAAGAAGATTCCCTCACCTATCTGTGATTCCAAGAGAAGGTATTTCTCTTCGTCGGTTAGGTGAAATATTTGCTGGAGTTTATCGATGGATGTTGGCGACTGCTTGAGGAGTATTTGCATCGATGAGTTCGTAATAATCGGTAGCCCGTATTGTGATTTTAGGAAGTCGTCAACGTCTTGGGTGATAGTTGCTATTCCTAAACCATATTTACGACCACGTTTTACGAGCCCGAGGAGGAATGACGCTGTGTCATCAGACTTCATCATGAGCCATGCTTCATCGATAACAAGGAGGCGCTTTCGTTTATTCTTCCTTACTACGGTCCAGATGTGGTGAGTCACGATATACATCGCAACGGGCTTAATTTCTTCTTCCATGTCGCGGAGTGAGAAGACCACAAGTTTGCTGTTAATATCAACGTTTGTTGGTCTGTTGATAAAACCAGCCCATGTTCCCTTTGTAAACTTTGTAAGTTTTTGAGCAAGCGATTCACCTCCCTCCATTCCCGCAAGTACAAGTTCGAAATCAGAGAGGAGTGGTGCGTCTATACCTGAAAAATCTGAATCAGGAGTAATGTCTTTAAGCGCATATGTTTCTGTGATCGCGCGATCGACAATCGCGTCTTCTTCTGAGGTGAGTCCTCCCATCATTATTCGGAACATTCCCACAAGGTTAATGATGTTGCTACGAAGCACATCCGCAGGTGATTCATCCTCTTGGATAGGTGGAAGATCAAATGGATTAATATGGTGTTCAGAGTTGAGTGAGATGTTGAAGTATTTGCCACCAACTGATTCCGCAAGGAATTCATATTCCCTTTCAGGGTCAATGATAATAATTTCAGTATCAAACATGAGTGTTCGAAGGATCTCGAGTTTGGTACAGTAAGATTTTCCAGAACCTGATTTTGCAAATGTAATCGAATTATAGTTTTCAAGTGAAAACCTATCAAAGAGTACAAGCGATGCATTATGTCTATTTACACCGTAGAGGATCCCCTTGTCTGAAGTGAGGTCAAATGAGACAAATGGGAAGAGCGATGAAAGTGGCGCTGAATTGAGTTTGGAATGGACCAAGAGTTCATCTGATGCTGTTGGAATATTTGATTTAAAACCTTGTTCTTGTTGGAAAAGAGCTGGTTTAATATATACCATTTTTGACTCGAGGATTGATTTGATTTCAGACTCAATCTTGTCGAGCTCTGTTTCTTTTTCTGCGTAAATAGTGATATAGAGACCCACTTCAAAGAGTTTCTCCTGTGCTTGTTGGAGTTGATCACGAAGTCCTTCAAGGTCCTGATATGCGGTGTCGAGCATTGGGTCACGTACAAGACCCTTCCTCTCACGCTCGACTATCTGGCTTTGAACCTCTGCAACTTTTTTTTGAAATTGGCGAAGTACGGTTGCTGTGTCGATTGGGTGTATGTAAATCGATATGTTAAAAACCTTATCAATGTTTATGATTGGTGCAAACCAGCTCTCGGTGAGAAATCGTGGGTATGATATAACGAAAAAACTACGACAAATCTTGTCGCCGAGGTTGAGCTCACGCGGTGAGACTTTGAGTGCGGATGGTGCAATAACATCTTTGAGTTCAAGGATGCCTGCTTCATATATTTCCTGAGGAAGAATTGGTGCAATGGATACGTTTTGTACGCCATTCTTTTTACCAAACAATGAATCAAATATTCCCATGTGGTTTTTAGTTTAAAGGAATAGGTTTTTCCGTATCCCCAGGGTTGAATATCTTATAAAATAGTTCGACAATTTCTTCAGTCCCTAACTCTGCGGTGCGCACTCCACATCCCGCCAATCCCTGTTCAATCATTCCCATACGTTGCTCAAGCTGACTTCGATGTTCCTCAAAGATTTCAATTTTTTTGTCTGTGGCATTGGTTGCCGTTGAAGTGTTGTTTCCACCCAAAAAACTTGAGAGTGGGTTTGATGAGCCGCTCACTATTGTTGGTGAATAAGGCACAACAACAAAGAACGTTTTTGTCATAATGTTCTGCTTCTCGGAAAAATCTTTGATAAATTTTATATATTCTCGCGTTTGGATTTTAAGAAGCTCACTCACCTGCTCTTTGAGACGACCTTCGAGGAGGGCGATGTATGGTCGTATGTCGAGTTTTCGTGACTGAATAAAAATTTGGATTGAAAAATCGAGTCCATTTAGGAAACTTTGAAATTGGTTGAGTATTGATTGTTGTTCCTCAAATGACTTGAGAGCGAAGTTGATTGAAGAACACATGACAATGCCACGAAGTGATCCATCTTTTAAAACGGCCACACCTTGGCGTATTTCTTTGATGGGTACGAAGTCTTGGGTTGTTTTTGATGGTGGTGTTGGCATGGATGCTATATGTTATTCTGCCCCTTTTGATTCATAAGTGGGGTTGTTGATTGTTTGATGTCGAGACTCCAGGTGAGGTCTTTGAGTCTACTGTCGGAAAGTTTTGGTATTGCAAAATTTGGATTTACCATCTGTTGTACTATTCGAATTGTCTCTTGTGGTTTCGTCTCCTCTTTCTTTTTCCAGATATAGAGTTTTTCAGAGAAGTAAAACTTTACCGCGGATTCAATAATATTGAGGAAGGGTTTTTCGTTGAACTTATAGAATGCCAAGGCAAGACCAAAACCAACGCATGGAATACCTGCAATTATACCCAGCACAGTACTTACTTTGCTTATCAGGGAATATAGGGCAAACGCAAGACCAAAAGTACCTGTAAGGTAAATAAATTGTTTCAAAGTAAGTGGTCCAAAGATTTTATCTTCGACTTCTATGAATTGGGGAACTTGAAACTGCATATACACCTATTATCGCCCTCTATTGCATAAAATGCAAAACAGGCCACGTGGGCCTGTTTTGCGTATATCCTACACTATGGGTTCTCGGTATGGATCAACCTTTGGTTTCTTTTTTTCTTCAATAATCGTGTGTTCGGTCGGTGTGGAGACGACTTCTGATAGTTTTTTCTCGATTATTGATTGAACAGGATCAATGGTTTCTGGAAGAGGAATGTCTGCTTTTACTTGTGTTGCTACCGATACAACTTTGTTTGTTTGGTGTGGGGTTGGGTTTTCAATTTCGGCAAGCAAATCTTCTTTTTTGATATCTTTATGATCCTCGTGTTCCCCAAACAAGAGGTGTTGTACTGGCTTGAGTATTTTCTCGTTTACATCGTTTGTAATGTTTTGTGCGGTTTGTGGATCAATAGAGAGGAGTGATTCTATGTTTGACATAAAATCATCACGTCCCTTTGCACCAAGAACCACATTAATTACTTCATTACTCAAGAGCCCTAATTTATCGTAATGGAGGCCGTTTTGAGCACCTATCTCAAGCAATTGAACGCCAACATCAGGAGAATCCAAGAGCTCTTTGAGCTCTTGGGGTAGTGTTTCATACTTTTTTGCTACTAATTCCTGATCAGGTTCCATGTTTGTTTTATTTAGTTTCAGGTTTATTTTTTCTCTTCTTCAGGGGGCTTTTCTTCTTTTGGTTTAGAGTATTCCTCAGCTTGTTTTTTCTCTACTAATTCTCGATTTTTCTTTACTTCATCATCTTGTGCCTTTTTTACACCTTCGCTCAATTCTGTGTAATTTTTGTATGTTTTCGTACCACCCAGGTCCTTGTTTATGTTTTTTAGTGCAGCTCCACGAAGTTCCATTTTTACCTGTTCAATAGAAGCCTTGTATCTAATTTCATCGTCAGTCATACCTTGGGTGTCTATTTCCTTTCCGTCCACACCTTTTGGTTTTTCTTTACGATTACGTGCTCGTTCAACTTTTTCACCCATTTCTCCTAATTTATTCTTTCCCTCAAGAAGGTCATGTCTCCTTTTTGTCGTTTCTGCTGGTTCATTAGGAACAAACTGCCACCCAACCTCGGATAAACCTTTGTCTATCTCTTCCAGTTTCTTTTTTGTTTCTTTGTAATCTTTTAACTCTCCAACGCTGATATTATTATTGAGTGCTTCAATCTCGAGGCGAACGTCCTCCGTCTCTTTTTCTATCAGTTTTCTCTTGCCCTCATTTTCTCTCAGTGCTTCTTCTTTTTTACTTATTTCGCCCGCTAGCTCTGTAATTCGCGCTGAGTGTTCTTGTTCAATACGATTTTTTGCGGCGGCATGTAAGGCTTTGTATTCAGCGACTGTCATTATTTTGTCCCCAGGACCTTTCATTGTTGTGGGTATAGGTTTTCCACTGGTGTCCGTGAGTCCTGAGTTGTCCTCTAGATTCTCTGGGTCTTTTTCAAAACCCTCTGCACGCATTTTTGTTTCTAATTGAGAACCAGTTTTTTTTACGTCCCCAAGGTTTTTATTGAGGTTAGCAATCTCTTGGGTCAGTTTGTTCTCTGACTCAATAATGGGTTCTTTTTCTTTATTTATCTTTTCCTCTCGCTCCTTTATCGCACTCTTGTTTTCACCAAGTGCACGTATTGTGCTTTGGGTTTTATGTGAACTTACATCTGCTGTGATTTTTTGCTCAAGAGGGGCTACTTTTGTCTTTACTCCATTAACCTCAATCTCTTTTGTTTCCATTTGTTCAGCAATAGCCTCATCCACTTCTTTCTTTGCAGCAGCGTCTATTCCCTTTCCTGCTTTTGATATGAGTTTAGCTGCAAGACCTCGAAGTGATGATGGGTCTTTGTCTACAAAATTCTTGGCATACTCAGCCATACGCTGTCTTCCTGCGATATCCAGGTCACCTTCACTGTTTGGCGCAATAACGTTTTCGGTGAATTTTTCGAGATTATTTTTTGCTGTCTCTCTTGCCGATAGTACAAGTCCGCCTACTATACCCTTTACACCCATGCCTTTTTGGTAGATGTCAGCTTTACTTTTTGTTGCATCAGCAACGATCTGTCCAACGCCAGGAGCTTTTTTGAGGTCGTATTTATCAAAGTTCTTACTGACGGCGCCTGTTATCTTTGTCATCATTGTTCCGGTGCTTCGTGCGCCCCTTGCAGCTGTAAGCACTCTCTGCGCTGCCATAGCCCTCATACCCGTTCCACCAGCTGTTTTTGCAAGGCTTAGCCCTAGCCTACTACCCTGCAAAGCAGTTCCTACACCCGCTGTTGCTATGGTCATGGCAACTACTTTTGCAACCTCAAATGCAGCGTTAATAGCCCCTCCTATTTTACTAGTGATACTACCACTGTGTTTTTTTGCGATTGTGTAGCTTTGATCAAAAAGCTTATAGATAATGTAGAAAATAATGAAATCAACAATGCCAAAACTCGAACCCTGCAGGAACTTGCCTCCAGCACCAATAAGGTCACCGGCCTTCGTGGCTGAGAGTGTGTCTTTTACTGAAATCGTAAAGTAAATTGAGACAAAGAGAAGCAGGAGGTAGTACACGGGCATCAAGGCGTCTTCTTTCACGTTTTTCCACCAATCATATTCATCACTAAATTCTTTCGGTGCTAATTTAAAAAGAGAGAGCATTCCAACGGGGGCAAGGATGATGTGAAATACAAAGGCAATCATTCGTCCTATAAAGAGGGCGTTTGCTTTTGTGAAGGTTTGTGCAATAAGGAATGTTATAACACAAAGGATAATCACTGCCTGGAGTCCGCTATTATCGGTTATTGCACTTGGTACAAGGCTGCCTGATCCAAGAAATTTTGCTGGATTAAATGCTGCACCAAGCGCTGATCCTAAACCTCCACTTGTACCTGTTGCGGACAAAATAGCATTATAAATCCAAATGGAAAGTATGTTTCCAATATCAATCATTGCCAAAACAACAAACATACTAAAGTTGATGGCGATGGCACCAAGAATGGTGTTTTTGATGAGATCCTTTTGAACCTTTGAATAGATGATTGTCTTTATTGATGCAAAGATAAGTATGAATATAAAGAACAAGTTACACACATCACGTACAGCGACCCAACCAGCTTTTATTGCGGGGCTATCTTTGTAAAAGGCCGAAAAACCAAACGTCATTCTTATAATAACATCAAGGGCAAAACCATTAGCGCGTACGTATAGGTTGAGTGGCCATAGAACAACGAAATAAAGTATTTGACCAAATATACCTTGTATGAAATTCATAGGAGCTGTTAGCACGTTTGCTATTGTACCGAGTGCATCAAGGGTATCAGCTGCAATTCCTGTTTGAGGACTAAGCAAAAACACCACAAACACGATAATAGTTAGTGTAAGTATGGAATGTTTTTTACTCAAGAGCTTTTTCATTGGTTTTTATTGTATCACAAACTGTGTCGAGAGTGTGCCAAGGTTATTCCCCGCCCCATCGGTAACAATCGCTTCCATTCGGTATGTTCCTGATTTTGTAGAGGTTTTGGTAAGGCCGTTGTATTTGAGGAAAAATTGCGATGCGTTTGTTGTTGATACATTGGTTAATTTGAGTGCACCGTGGGTCATTGTGCTATCAAACGTCATTGAGTTTCGCTCTGTTGATCCATTGCCCCACCCTACTGTTAGGACGCTAAAAAGCGATCCAAAGGTGATATTTTTTGTTCCTTCGTAGAGCGTTGTGGTAATGGTAAGGTTTGATTTATTTGCCCCAGAAAGTGTTTGGTTGAACGACACTAGGTTACCTTTTGAAA
The DNA here is from genome assembly GCA_903842365.1 of uncultured bacterium. Lineage (GTDB taxonomy): Bacteria > Patescibacteriota > Minisyncoccia > Phycocordibacterales > UBA6065 > CAIMLU01. The sequence goes on along the minus strand of CAIMLU010000004.1, from coordinate 15,540 downwards.
TCTGGATATTGTTTTGATTTGTGGTCCACACAAGTTTCCCTGAATCACCATTTACGGTGTTTGTGCCAGAGCTTGTACTTGTTGAGGCTGTTCCTGGGAATAGGTTTGTGGTTTCAAGTGGAACAATAACCTCTACCTCTGCCAATTCAAGTGCGTGATAACATGCGGCAGATTGATATGATGCTGGGTTGTTGTAGCATGACGTGTCCTTTTTTGCGTTTTTCGTTATACGGGCATACCTCCACGCGCCCGTTGCTGGGATTGCAATTTTGATTGGATAGTTTGCGGTTCCTGTAATGACGTCACTTGTCCAAGTAGGGCTTGCCGAGGCATCAGTTGGGTTGTTTGAAAGAGTGATGGTAAATGTCTCGAGTGTTACGTTTACGGGCTTATTTTGAGCTGGGTATATACGAACCTCTTTTATTTTCTCTACTCTTCCAAGGTCAACTTGCCACCATGGACGAATGTCACCAGCGTTTCCACTATAAAGAGCTTCGTCTGCTGTGACTTGGTGGGTTGATGCTGGTTTTGATACTGTGTTTGACCCTTCGGTGGTGATCCCGTTTACCGCGTTCATTGCAGAAGCATCTGTTGTTGATTGTGTCGCTGTCTTGCCAAGGGCAACATTTCGTTCTGATGCATCGACGACGCCAGTGAACTGGTCTGTTATGTTGTTGAGCTGTTCTTGTTGTTGGTTGTACGCTTCTTGTGCTTTTTGGTCTGTATACTGGTTGATTTTAACGGTGTCAGAATTTGTGTTTATTAAGTTCTGGGTAGCATTGAAATCACTCGTTTCATTTCGGTATGCATCCATTTCTGATTGTGCGCCAGTATCGGCAGCCTCTGTTGATGTGGGTGTTTGTCCTCCCCAATACAATGCTTCATATTTTTTACCATAGTTTACATTTGACCCACCTTTCTTTTTTGAGAGGCCAAGAAGCCCCATTGCTCCTGTCATCATTTTTTTTGCGATTTGGTTCAGGGTTGCAGCAATGACGTCATCAATTTCCTGCGCTACTGCGGCTTGAATATCGCCTTGCATAAAGGTGCTATTCAATTTTCCTGCGATGATGGTTCCTGGGGTCTTTGTCGATGATTTCTTACACTTTGGTTTTGATGATGGTAGTAATGTTGTCTCAAATTTAGTATTTAAAACCTCATCGTTTGTTCTTAAATCAGCGGGGGCAAAAGCTGGTTCAAGATTGAATGTATTAGTGTTTGCTGCGTTAGATGTTCCTCCCTGAGTACCAAACGTATTAGTGTTTACTGTGTTAAATGTTCCTCCCTGAGTACCAAACGTATTAGTGTTTACTGTGTTAGATGTTCCTCCCTGAGTACCATATGCGCGGTTCATTGCCTCTGTGTCTGTTTCCCAATCGTCACACGTTTCAAAATCAAGAAAACCCGCGCCCATGGTGATGCGTTTTTCTTTGATGTCCGTTGCTTTCATCATCCTGGCTGCAAGTTCTGAGTCGGCCATATAATAAGCGCCGATCCAGTTATTTTGAGGTTCCGAGGTCACTTCTAACCAGTTATCCCAACCAGCACCTCCGTTATTTTGAACAAAATTATCAATATTTTGATTGATTTTTGTAAGGGTACACTGAGCCTTTCTTTTCCATGGTTTGCTATATTTCATCGCAAGGGCGATGCGGATTTGGAATGAAAAATTTGAACAGAGCCAACCTAATTCTGATCCTTCGATAAATTCACCGAGGGCATTATCAGCAGCATCGCGCAAGGTTCCTTCAAAATCAGTGACAAAGGACGGTTTGCCTTCAAAACCATTGTTAACCCAATCAACAACACTCGCTCCGATCTGGCGGATGAGTGTAATAATCATTATTTTTGCAAGGGGTTGAAGGATACAGGAGTTGAAAGAAATTCCGCCTGAATTTCCAGTGTCTGTTGCATCAACAACAGAACCTCCGTGTCCTGTGGAGACCCCTACGGTGTCTTTTAGGAATGCTGGCGTTGATACACCTATTGCTGTAAGTAAACCTGCAACACAAGCACTTATTTTTCCCTGCTGAGCTTCCGCTTTTTTAGGCATGAAGGCGAAACTCGCTGGCACGATGAATGCAACTACAAGCGCACCGGCAATTGATTTGTTAAAAACATCCTTCATGGTCATAGAATTATTCCTTTAAGTATACCTTATTCCATAAATAAATGACCGGGTTCATTTGGGGAGAATGAAACATTGTTTTCAATGAGGCTCGATTTTATGCCCATAATAGCTGCGGTCATGGTGTCGAGGGCTTCTTGGTACCTTGTTATTTTCGACATAGATCCAATAGGGTCAGTGTCGATGGTGGTTGCACCTTCTAGTGCTTTGAGTATTCCATCAACACCACGAATGATTTTTAGGTGAAATTCAGTAAGTTCTTGCGGAATAGAGATGGCAATAAATGCGCTACGCATTGATTCATAGCGTTTTTTGATAACCGCAAGACTTGCAAGGTCCATATCGCTCAGCCCTCCCTGTGAGAGTTGTTGAAATATGTTAATTTCATGAACAACATTTGCTGGATAAGGTGTTTTTGCTACTACACCCATTTTATTTCCGTACATTTTAAAATCAGAGAGGGTTGGGTTTGCGATAGTGGTAAGGCCCGCTCCATCGTATTCAGGTTCTTCGATAACATATGTCTTTCCAAGGATTGCATCGACAATTTCTTTTTGCACCTGAGCATCGATTTCCTTGCCCTGTTGCTTGGCTTCCATGTATTTTGTCAACAAATCACGCGCAAAGAGATCGGTTGCTGTTGGTTGTGTGGTGCTACTCAGTGTAATTGTGGTCGATGTACCGTTCAATAATTCATCCATTTCTGGGTGATTTTTGTAGATTGAATCTTCCCAGGCTTTTACCGCTTCGGCGTCTGGATTTTTGATTGATTTTTGTAGTGCAGCCTGGACAATTTCACGAACTTCTTCTTGGGTGGTTTTTACTGCAGGCTTGTTTTTTTCACGAGTAGCAAAGGCGATAGAGATAATAACAAGTGCGATTGCGAACGTCGTTGCGATTTTAGTTTTCGATTGCATTGTGGTTACAGTATATCTGAGGTGGCTCTGTTCTGCACGTCGTTGTATTATTGTCGTGTGAATAAAAAAATTCTTGTCATTAGTCTTTCCTTCGTACTGCTTTGTGTGGTTGGTTTAGCGTTGTGGTACAGCTCGCAGCGAGCACCACTCGTTTCTGTGATTGGTTCAAAAACTGAACAAACGCTTTCGCTTGGCTGGCCAACAGAGGTTGCAAAGAAGCCGGATCCAAGAGCGACGATAAGTGATTTTAATGTAGATCTTAATTCTACTGTTGCAACAACAACCTCAGAAATTGCAGCAACACCAAAACAGGTTGCCGCTGTTTCAACGATTAAACCATCAGCAAGCTCTTTTTCAATTGCGGATAGTATAAAACCACCAGTTGTTACCACCAAGTGCCAATTCCCTGCTGCTTTAAGTAGTTGTTGCGATCTCTCTGAAATTAATCGGAATGAGTGCATTGCTGCGATTGCCTTCTCCAAGAAACTGGTGTCTTTGTGTGCGTATATTACAAGTGCTAATGCACAGAGTGTTTGTAAGAATACTGTTACAAAACCAAGTACGGTAACGACAGATACAAGCCTTGTGTCTATTTCAAAGCCAACAAATGGCGGTACCGGGGACGTTCCAAAGACAAATTCTACCGACGCAACAGCGACGACGTACACAACTGATGCCCATAGCGATATCGATCCAACCTTGTATACAACAGATGGATCTTTGATTGGAAAATAAGAATACTCATTTGGTTCATGTTTCTGAATATTGTCCTATGTTCAAGGTGGCAATATGTTAGACGTGCTTCTTTTGTGCGGGTTCGATATACTGGTGATGTGAATAAAAAGAACGTTTTGTTGTGGGTTGGTATTAGTATCGCCGTTGTTGCGTTTGTTTTTTTTGTATTTTGGTTTTTATGGAATGGGCTTGGTGGAACTCCTTCCCAAAACATTAATGTGGGATCTGCTCAGAATAATACGCTCAGTAATTCAAAGGATTGTATTGTGTGGCAGTTTGATGACTCAACGAAGCCTTGTTTCCGCCCTGCAAAACCTACTGCAACTACCACCTCAACAATAATTACGGCGCCATCTTTACCCGCTCTTGTTTCTAGGTGTAATGGTTTGTCAGTCATCGAGACCGATGAATGTATTTCAACACTCGCGGTCGAGAAACAGTCAAAAAGTTTATGTGATGTATTAACAAAACCTGAGGCGAAAAAATCATGCTTGGGTGGTATTGTGGCGCAAGGTGTGGACCTTGTTGATCGAAAGATTGTCGACACAAAGATTCCATCGCTTGTACCAGATGCACCAATTTCAACAGGAAATAATACTGCTTCGCAGGCGATTACCACTGACATGAATTCATTCATGCAAAGCGAGATTGCAAAACAGGTTGGCAAGTATCAAGAGGCTGTTTCTCATCCTGACCCTCGTTATACTGCCGATGGTTTTTATAACAGAGTGGCTGACAAAGTCGCGCCATCACTTTTTCAAGTGTCGCCATATCAAGTAAGACCTGGTGGTGTCGTCGTTGTAAAAGGGATGGGTTTTCAATCACAAGGTAACACGCTCTATGTTGGTGACACCGCATCTCTCTCGGCTGAGAGTGGCGATGGTATGAGTTTTACCACAACCATTCCTCCTTCTGTTTCTGAAGGCTCATATAATGTGTATGTGAAAAATAGTCGTGGTTCGACACTGTCGACAGAGAGGCCTATACATATAATGGTTACTAATAGTCCAAAACCTCTTCCCAAGATAACAAGCGTTGAACCATCTGTTGTGAGTCCGGACGGCACCATTGTTGTTCGTGGTGACTCCTTATCAGGTCTCGAGGGTCTGTATACTTCGGTCGGTTGGGTTCTTGGCTCGTCGAATTCAATTAATTTGAAATCGCTTCAATATATGAAAAATTTTACCGAGTCACCATACGTAAAAAGTGGGTCAAAATTCAAGTTTGCGGTATATGCAAAGACAGACGCCGGTATGAGTGATGAGCCGTTCTTTTTTGAAGTTCAATTCTAAATAGTATGAAAAACTTTTTTTGGAAAAGTTCGGTTTTGATAACAAGTATGGTGCTCTTTATGATGCCACCATTTCACAGTTACGCTTTAGTTCCACCTCTCCTTTCGTGGGGTGGGTATCCAGTTATAACGCCAATACCATGCACATGTAGTGCAAGTTTATGGTCATGGTTTGCACCGCTCTATCTTTCTTCTGCTCCCATGACCGGTCCTATGGTATACGTACCAGAAGGAACGGTTCCATTTCCAAATTATACAATTACCATGCCAGGTGCACCACACCTCGGCGCATACCTTGCTGGCGTCCAGGCGTGTTGGATGTATGCTGGAACAGGTTGTTTTCCTCTCTACTCAGTTGGTGTGATGGCATTCGCCGGTGTTGGTTTACCGGGTGGTAAATAGAAGACAAAAAATACTCCGTTTCGGAGTATTTTTTTGCCTTCTATTTACCTGCCGCGTAGTAAATAATTTTTTTCCAATCTTCAAGGTGTAAGTCTTCAGCCCTCACTTTTTCAGAGAGACCTGCATTTACAAGTAGTGTGTGTGGGTTGGTCGTAACCTCCCGGAGGTTTGGTGCGAGCATTTTTCGTTTTGCAGCAAAACCTGCTTTCATGAGAAGAAAAAAAAGCTCTTGTTCCTCTTGTTTTTCAAAACGTGGATAGATGTCTTTGATCAGGAGTATTGCTGAATCAACACCTGGTGCGGGGTTGAACGCTCCACGCGGGACCGTTTTAATTTTTTTTGGGTCTCCAAATGCTTTGATCGACATCGATAGAATACTTTCCTTTCCATCTCGTGCAACAGCTCGTTCAGCGACCTCTTTTTGAACCATCATCACGGCACATGTTGGTCGTGGTGTGTTTTCGGTAAACTGCCTGAGGATTTGCCCTGTTATGTAGTAGGGAATATTGGCAATTAACTTGTATGCATTATTTTTAAAACCAAGTTTCTTTATATCAACCTCAAGCGCGTCACCATGTATAAGGGTGAATGTTTTGTTTTCAATTTCTACTTTGAATGTTTCATTGAGGATTGCTATAAGTCGATCATCTTTTTCAATAGCAACAATACGTGCTCCAGTTGCAAGGAGTTTTTTAGTAAGCGCTCCGAGTCCTGGTCCAATCTCGAGGATATGGTCCCCCGCTTGTACATCTCCAGCCTCAACGATTGCCCGAAGGGCGCTTTCATCGTGGAGGAAATTTTGTCCAAGTGATTTTTTTGCAAACATGAATAACTCTACGGTATTCGATTTTAATAGGAAAGGCAAACCGATGGCTAAGGTTGATGCGTTACAGTTAATAACAAAAACATTGATTGTTGGAGGTGTGTGTGGAAAAAAGAGAGGGGTTTTGCGAAGCAAAACCCCTCTCTTTTTCTGTATGCCACTCTCTGCTTTTTTAGAGCTCTAAATAAATAACCCTCCCCCTTCCTGTTTCAACCCGCTCTTCTTTGTGAATCAGGTCTGGTGGGACGTCAAAGAGAAATTCTGATGGCGCGGTAAATTCACGTGACCCATAGATAGTTCGGACACTTGCATGACAAAGGTACAGTTTCTTTCGTGCTCGTGTGACTGCGACGTAAAACAATCGCCTCTCTTCTTCATTGTCTCGTTTTGCATCTCTATCCATCGGTTTGTGTGGGAAGAGGTCTTGTTCGAGGCCAACAATAAACACTGCGTCAAACTCGAGTCCTTTCGAAGAGTGGACGGTCATCATGCGCGTTGCTTGTTGTGTCTCTTCTAAATCGTCTTGATCGCTATGGAGCGACGCATCCTCGAGAAGCTTTTCAATACCTGTCAGAAGTGGTAATGCATCGTACTTGGTCGCAAGGGTCACAAGTTCTTTCATGTTTCCTACTCGTTCGACATCTTCTTCGGTTCCAGATTCAAGGAATGCTTTTTCAAGGCCTGTAATTTCAATAATTTTTTTCAGGACATCAGACGGTTTTTCAGTTTCAGCAGAGGTTTTAATTACCTCGAGCATTCGTTTGAAATCCTCCCATTTTTTTGCAGTTGTGCCGGTGAGGGTCTCACCGCTCCCTGAAAATATTTTTGCAATGGTTGCTTTACCAATACCACGGGGTGGTACGTTGATGACACGTGATATGTCAGAAAGTGAATCAGGGTTCATTGCAGCTCTCAGGAACGACAATGTATCTTTTACCTCCTTTCGATCAAAGAACTTGGTGCCAAGAACTTGGTAGGGAACATTTCGTTCAAGGAACGCTTCTTCAATTGCTCGTGATTGGAAATTGGCGCGGTAGAGTACTGCAATTTCCTCGGGTCTTGTCCCTGAATCGACAAGTTTTTTTATTTCATCAGCAACAAAACGTGCCTCATCAGAGCCATCATAAGCTTCATATTCTGCTATCTTCTCCCCTACACCTTTTTGGGTGAATAAATTTTTATCAAATCGATTTTTGTTTTTCTTGATGATTGCGTTTGCTGCATCGAGGATTGTTTTCGATGAACGATAGTTTTCTTCGAGAAGAATCATTTGTGATTTTGGAAAATCACGTTCAAAATTTAGGATATTTTTAATATCCGCGCCACGCCAACTGTAGATGTTTTGATCAACATCACCCACAACACAAATATTATTCCTATCTCCAACAAGTGCTCGCATGATGAGGTACTGTACTTTGTTTGTGTCTTGATATTCATCAACGTGGACGTAGTCCCATGTATTTTGCCATCGTTCCCGTGCCTGTGTATTTTCAGTAAGCAGCTTGAGCGTCTTAAGAAGTAAGTCGTCAAAATCAAGCGCTTTTTCCTTTTTGAGACGTTCTTCATAGAGCCTCCAGACATTTTTAATAAGGTCGCTCATAAAACTCGTTGCGGCCTGCTGTCCGTATTCTGTGTGGGTTACTCCTAGTCCTTTTTCCTTCGATATGATTGAAAGAACAACGTTTGGTTCAAACTCCTTGGTATCGTATCCAAGTTGTTCGAGAGCTTCTTTGATCGCGCGTTTGCTATCACTTCGATCAAAAATTGAAAACATACGTGGTAGTCCAAGTGTTTGTGCTTCCGATCGTATAATATGGACACCTAGTGAATGAAAAGTTGAGACGAATGGTCGCTCGTCAAACGAGATGGGTAGGTTGAGAGAAGGGTCTTGTTCAATGAGTAATCCAACACGTTCCCGCATTTCTTTAGCAGCTTTGTTGGTAAAAGTAATTGCAAGTATTTTTCCAGGTGTTACTCCTTTGTGAATCAAGTGGAGCATCCTGTGGGTAAGTGTTTTTGTCTTTCCCGCTCCCGCTCCGGCAAGGATGAGGAGTGGTCCTTCAGTTGCTTCTACCGCTTCGCGTTGTTTTTGGTTGAGTGTTTCAAGATAATGCACGGGACAACTATACCACCCCAGCCCTCACCATCAAATTGTATAATAATGGCTTGATTGAGCCTTTTTTTAGCATGTGGACAAAGGGTGGGTATGCAGCGGTTGACCCTCGACCTATAAAAGGTATAGTGAAGGGGTGTTGAGGCATATTCCGATATTTCCATGGCTTAACAAAGCCATATTGTCTGAAAATCAGTAGGTCAGAGTAACTTAAAAAAATATTACAGGACTCGTTCCACATACCCCTTCTTCTAAATATTCGAAAAAGGGCTCATATGCAAGGTTTTTTACACTTATTACGTTAGGAGTGGCTTTTTCTTTCCCCTATGTCGTCCATGCGGGAATGTTTTCTTTTATATCTGACTTATTTGGACCTCATGCGAATGAGGCTCTTCAGGTTGATAGCGTACCTATTTCTGTTCGTTCAATGCACGTCTTGGCTGCGGCACATACAATAGACCCCGATGCAATAGAAACACCAGATGTTTCTATTATTGATGACGTTGCGCTTATGCCAGATGCCGGCGTTGTTGGAACTATTGTCGATGTAGAGGATATCAAATCAACCGCGATTAGTGTCTACACCGTACACAAAGGCGATTCTCTTGGTGATATTGCCAAGATGTTTAAAGTATCAATTAACACCATTACTTGGGCCAATGATTTGGTTGGTAGAAAAATAAAAGAAGGCGATGTACTTGTTATACTTCCAGTTACGGGTATTAGTCATATCGTGAAGAAGGGTGATACTATCGGATCGATTGCAAAGAAGTATAAAGCTGATATCGATGATATTATGCGTTTCAATGACATTGTTGCATCATCAACACTTGTTATTAACTCAACAGTGGTTGTCCCTGATGGTGAAATGCCGATGATTGTTACTCCCGCAACAAAAAAATCCACGTACACCAACCCTTATCGTGGTGGATCAGGTCCTGATTATGAAGGATACTACGGCCGCCCCCTTGTTGGAGGTGTTAAAACTCAAGGTCTCCACGGGTATAATGGTATTGATTTTGCGGGTGTGCCAATTGGATCCCCTATTCTCGCAGCTGCTGCCGGTACGGTTATTGTTGCTCGTGATTCTGGTTATAACGGTGGGTATGGAAAATATGTTGTTATAAGCCATCCGAACGGAACACAGACGCTCTATAGTCACATGAGTGTGGTTGGGGTTACTGTGGGTAATGTTGTAAATCAAGGCGATCTGATTGGTGCTCTTGGAAATACAGGAAAATCAACAGGACCTCATCTCCACTTTGAAGTGCGTGGTGCCCGAAACCCATTTCAGTAACAAAAAAACTCTATAGGGTATAGAGTTTTTTTGTTACATGGAAAGGAAATCGTGTTTTGGTCGGTATTGAAGTGCTTCGAGAATATGTTTATCTGAAACATCGTTGACTGATTCCATATCAGCGATTGTGCGAGCAAGTCGCATAATTCTATGACATGCCCGTGCTGATAGGTCGAGTTTCTGTGCGGATAACTCGAGAATTTGTTTTGCTGAATTTGTTAAATGTGTTTGTGCTGCAATTTCTTTTGTGGATATATCTCGGTTTGGTTTACCGTTTCGTTTCAATGCGCTGTTTCGTGCTTCGGTCACTATTTTGCGTAGTGTGTCACTTTCACCTTCTGTTCGTCTGTGGTCGATGACAGCACCGTGCGATACTTTTGAAACTTCGATAAACATATCAATACGATCAATAATTGGCCCTGATATTTTCTTTTTATACCGTTCAATTGAAAGTGGTGAACACACACATTTTTTACCACTTATTCCAAAATTACCACATGGACATGGGTTCATTGCCGCAACGAGCATAAATCGTGCTGGAAATTTTGCTGTGCCTTTTGCGCGTGAAATTGTTACAAACCCTTCCTCAAGAGGTTCTCTGAGAGCCTCAATAACCTTACGGTCGAATTCAGGAAATTCATCAAGAAAGAGTACTCCTCGGTGAGCAAGTGTTGCTTCCCCTGGCCGTGGTGTTGTTCCCCCTCCAACAAGTGCAACATATGAAGACGTGTGGTGCGGTGACCTGATTTGTGGCGTGTCTACCGTGTTTTTTATAAGGGTGCCTGCGATTGAGTGTATACCTGTTACCTCAAGCATTTCGTCGAATGAGAATGGTGGGAGGATTGACGCAAGGGCACGGGCGAGCATTGTTTTACCTGTTCCAGGTGGCCCATAAAGAAGAATATTATGACCACCTGCCGCCGCTATGGTGATTGCACGTTTCGCATGTTCGTTTCCTGCGATGTCTCCAACATCAGCATCGTGGTCAATTTTTGAATGAGCATTTGCGCGTACGTGTTTCTCAAGATGTTTTTTCCTCTCGAGATGATTTGTTATGTCAGTAAGTGCGTCTATTGAATAGATGGTTATGCCTTCCACTATTGCCGCCTCATCTGCATTTTCTTTTGGCACATAGGCTTCTTTGAAACCCAAAGCTTTTGCTTTTGCGACGAGTGGAAGCACTCCGCGTATCGGTCGGACTTTTCCATCAAGGGATAGCTCACCAAGAAACAATTTTCCTTCCGGGTCACAGGTAATAATTTCTTCTGCAAGCAAATAACCGAGGGCGATTGCTACATCAAAAGCTGAGCCTTCTTTTTTCACATGCGCTGGTGCAAGTGATACTATTATTTTTTTGTTAGATGATTTCGGTGATTCAAATCCAGAATTTTTGAGTGCCGCAGAGACGCGATCACGTGATTCTTCTACTGCCTTATCAGGAAGACCAACAATCGAGAATGCAAAAAGTCCGCGAGCGGTGTCGGTTTCAACATCGATGATATGAGCATCGAGCATCGAAATCTGTGCGCTGCGGACTTTTGAGAATCCCATATTTATTTCTGATCCATATGTTCGAGGCAGGTGCGTGCTGCTGCATTTGCACTTAACCTCTTTGCTTCAATCGGATTTTTACACACTTCACAAAAACCGTATGTTCCTTTTGTAATACGTTCAAGTGCGGACTTGACGTCGTTGTACTGTACCTCAAATTGTTTTAAGAGTGCAGTGTTTGATTCATATGCATTAATGTTATCGGCAATGTCAGCTTCATCCGATGTATTAATATCAACGTCTTTTGCGTCTGATTCCCAATCACCTGGGTTATCTGTATTTATGTGTCCCACTGACTTGAGTTCAGTTTCAAGTGTTTCGAGTTCGGCACGGAGAGCTTTTTCGTATTTCGTAATATCTATCATGATCAGTGTTTAGTTATTTTCTTAACACCACCATGATACAAGGGTGATTACTTGTTTGCAAATTGGAAAACTTTTTTGAATTAGGTAAATCTAAAAAAACCACTTCAAACGGTAGTATGAGGTGGTTTTTATTTTTTTACTGAATAATTGTTGCTGACGTGACTCGTCGAACTAATTCTTTGAGAACTGATCGCGAGGTGGTAATAACGAGCGTGTTAGAGTCAATGAAGGAATAGAGAAGTATGTCGCCTTGTTCATCTTTAATAATACGAGCGTCTTTGTTTGATATAACCTCGTCAATAAATCCACCAGAGATTGAGGCATCAGGGCGGTTTACACGTATTATTGGTTCTAGATCTTTTGCAATAGTCTTTTCCCACTCAAGCATCCCTGCCCACGCATTCGAGAACGAGGATATTTTAAATACAATAAACGGTGTCGAGCTTCGGAGGACAAGTGCACCGAACATTACTTTATTGTCTTCAATATTTTTAAGAACACGAAAAGGTATTGAGGTGTTGTTGCCTCCAAATATTTCATCAGTTGTGGAAAGTCGTTCTCCTGCATCAATTTTTTTAATGAGATTAATATTCTCTACGATCCCTTGATTACTTGGTAGTGTGCTTATCGTGTTTGCGAATGACTGTATCGGACTATATGAGTTTGTTATATCAACGTTTTGTGATTTTTCTGATTCAATAATAGATTGCACGTTGGTGACACTTACTACAGTGGGGAGTGGTGCTGGGTTAATGTATGTTATATACACATACGCCATAGCCCCAATGCCAATAAAAACAAGGGAGAACGACAGTGTTACAAGTAAGATTTTTTTTCTGTATATTCTTTTTTCTTCGTCGATGTACTCGATCGGTGTTCCTTCAGATTCATTTTTGCGGGCTTCTGCGAGGGCCATTTTCGCAACCGAGATGCTCTGAGTCGTAACCATTTCTTTGGTGTCAGATTGATACGTATGGATTGCCTTTATGGATGGATCGTTGGTGGTGTTGAAGTTTTCGAACGCTTTCTTTTGCTCTTCAACAACTGTCCTTGGTATCTCTGTTGGTTTGACGGTATTACCAAGCATCCCTTCGATTGCATTTTGAAGGTTTATTTTTCCACCCGCTCCGATAACTGGCCTCTTTAATCCTTCCGCTGGTCCGGTGCCAAGTATCTTACCTCCCGTGCTCGAGAGCGCCCCTTCGTGTGGTGCCGCGACAAAAGGCAGAGGAGCCTTACGAGGTTCTTCTTTGGGTGCAATAAATGGTGAAGCGCCTGAGTACATTTTCGGCGCTTTTGAATCAGTAGGTCTTCCTGGGTCGGTAGCTGGAACAGCGTTTGCTTTTGCAAAAATGTCGCTGTCTCCGTTCTCTATTTCTGCAAGCGTCTCACGTAAATCGTCTTGGGTTTTTTCGAGTGTTTGCTTTGGGCCGGTGTCTTCGTCTCCTATATCAGACACAATCTCAACACCCTCGCTTTCAAGTCCAGCGACGTCAGCTTGTTCTGTTGGTTTTTGGGGTTTGTTCTGAGGATCCATAGCGTAAGTTGTTTCATTATACGCGATAACTTGTTTTTGTGCTTCAACCGAGCGTTTATATAGATTATTTCGTTTCTGGCTTTGGTGTCTCGACTACAGTGGCTGGTCGTTTATCTTTAAATTGTTCCGGTGCAACACGTTTAATCGAGAGGCTGATGCGTCCGAGGGCGTCAACTTCTTTGACAATAACAGGTATTTTGTCTCCTATTGTGAGGTAATCAGTCACTTTTTCAACTCGCCATGGAGCAATTTCCGAAATATGTACAAGTCCGTCTGCGCGGCTGCTTATTTTGACAAAGGCTCCAAAGTCGACGATACGGACAACTTCACCGGTAAAAGTATCACCCATTTTATACTCACGTGTCATTTCTTCGATGATTGCACGTGCCTTGTCTGCTGAACCGTTTTTTCCTGTAATGAAAACAGTGCCATCGTCTTCAATATCGATTTCTGTGCCGGTCTTTTCCCTAATTTCATTAACCGTTTTACCTCCCCCACCAATAACGAGACCTATTTGATCTGGTTTAATTTTTATTGAAACAATCTGAGGAGCGTGTGGTGAAATTGCTTCACGGGGTGCACGAATCGCTTCGGTCATGACGTCGAGGATTTTAAATCGAGCAGCTTTTGCTTTTTCGAGCGCCTCAGTCAAAACATACACGGGAACACCTTCTACTTTTACATCCATCTGCATTGCGGTGACGCCATCACGAGTGCCTGCAACTTTAAAATCCATATCGCCGTGATGGTCTTCTGGTCCTTGGATATCAGTAAGTACTTTGTATTTCAATTTTCCATCAACGGTTTCCATCATGAGTCCTGACGCAATACCTGCAACTGGTTTTTTAATAGGTACACCAGCATCCATAAGTGAGAGCGTTGAACCACATACCGATCCCATTGATGTTGATCCGTTTGATGCAAAGGCTTCTGAGACAACGCGAATGACGTATGGAAATTCTTCTTTACTTGGAAGTACTGGTACGAGTGCTTTTTCTGCGAGTGCTCCGTGACCGATCATGCGACGGTTGGTTCCACCAATGCGTCCTGTCTCCCCTGTTGAAAATGGAGGGAAGTTGTAGTGGTGCATGTACCTACGAATTTCTTCACCTTCCATTCCATCAATTAACTGTGCATCTTGCGGACCTCCAAGTGTTGCGACAGATAATATATGTGTTCCCCCGCGATAGAAAATACCTGTACCATGAAGCATACTCGAGATGCCACCAACACGAGCAAAGAGCGGGCGGAGCTCGTCAATACCACGGCCATCAGCCCTACGACCATTTTCGATCGCCTCTTTGTGGATGATGTCATTTATCTTGTTATCCAAATATGCAGCAGCAAGACCACCATCAGCGTCAGGTAGTTTTTCAGCAACAAGTGTATCCCACAATACCGCCAATTCCCCCATTCGAGCCTTACCTGGCGTCGTGCTGAAAACGTACTCAAACATTTTTGGTTCAATTTCTGTTTTGAAAAGCTCGACGACATCTGCACTGATTTCTTTGATGGTGACAGCGCGTTTTACTTTACCGATCTCTTTAATGATTTCGTTTTGGAATTTCTGGAGTGTCTCAATTATTTCTGACGCTTTGGTGAGTCCTGCTGTGATTACTGATTCAAGAACTTCATCTGAACCAACTTCAATCATATTAATCATCCCATCCTTACCACAGGCGAGGAGGTCAAAGGTGAGTTCGCCTTCTTTTTCAACGTACGTTGGGTTTACAACTAAATCACCAGTTCCTTTTTTGATAGCAACACGAGCTGCTGATACTGGCCCATTCCATGGAATGTCAGATGTCGAGAGTGCAAGTGATGCAGCGAGAACTGACGCGACATTTACATCTTCGGTTCCAAGAGCAAGGACAGTCATAACAACTTGAACTTCATTTCGGATACGCCCATCGAAAAGCGGTCGAATAGTTCGGTCGATAATACGGCCAGACAAAATTGCTGCGTCTGATGGTCTACCTTCTCTTCGTACAAATCGTGAGCCGGCAATTTTTCCACCCGCATAAAAACGCTCTTCGAAGTCGACAGTGAGTGGGAAGAAATCACCTTTTTTTTCTTGCGCTGACATAACTGCTGTTGCCATAACAGCTGTTTCTCCATATCGGACGATGACTGATCCATGCGCCTGGTCGGCGAGGTTAGAAAAGATTGCTTCGAATTTTTTACCACCCAATTCGGTTGAAAATGTTTTACTTTGCATTGTGTGTAGGGTGGCCTTCAGATTTCAGACTTGAAACACCGAATTATTTCGGATTCAAACCTGCCTATCCAAAGACCACTTTTATTATGTGTAAGTGTTTCTATTGTAGCAGAGGAGGAATAAATAACTAACAGTGCATGATTCGGCAATAAAAAAGGAGGGG
>CAIMLU010000003.1 GCA_903842365.1 uncultured bacterium | reverse complement strand
TTTTTTTTTCTGTGGAAAAGTTTTTATTAATTACATTTAAGAAGTATTTTTTTCTAAACTTTATTAAGTAGAGTGCAAAAAAACAAAACTTGTTGTGATGGTTCGGTATCAATAAATAAACATAATCGTAATCAGCCGTGTTGTTGTTATTTTATTTACAATTATGTTAATAATTCAGAATATTTAATTTAATGTTTAAATTTTGTTGCCTTGATTATGTCTATTTAGATTGGGGTTTTTGGAATTTTGTTCTGACTATCTTAATGTACTTAGGGTGAGTGATTTCGTTATAAAAACGTACCCAGATACACGCTTGAGTGGTTTTAGGTATATACTTTTGTATATGAAGAAATTTGTTTTTATGTTTGTGATTCTTTTTGTGCCCATTTTTGTGCACGCTGCGGCACCTAGCTTAAACGTCCTACCAGAAAATCTTATTCAAGGTGAACCTGTTATTGTCCGTATCGAAGGTTTATCTGATATAACACAGGTTATTGCGGTTATGTTTGGTAAACAGGCATTACAACCGTTTTTGCTTGGGGGTACTGTTGCCGCTCTTTATGGTGTTGATTTGAATATGAAGGCTGGTGAATATGTTGTGGCTGTAAATTTGATAGATGGTACAAAACTGGAGAAAAAAGTGATTGTTCTTGGACGTAAAAAATATGAGGCACCTCTCGGTATTCCTCAAAAATTGGGTGGCAATAGCACAACGAGTCAAACCGTGCTCGTTAATACGCTTGCTATTGAGAATGCGCAACTTGCAGCGCTTGCTACAGGTAAAAAGGCCTTCTGGACACTTTTTTTTCAATATCCAGTTAAAGACCCATTTGTCACCGATGAATATGGTTATACAAGAACGACTGGCCAGTACTCTATTACACATAAAGGTGTTGATCTACGCGCAAGTTCGACAACAAGGGTGTCTTCGATTAATCGTGGAGTTGTTCGTTTGGTCAAAACCTTTAGAAACTATGGTAAAACAATTGTCGTTGATCATGGACTCGGCGTTATGAGTTTTTATATGCACTTATCAAAAGTATTGGTAAATCAAGGTGAATTAGTTTTGCCGGGGCAATTAATCGGATATGCAGGCCAGACTGGATATGCAGAGAAACCCCACTTACACCTTACTGTTCGTATAAATGGCGTATCGATAGATCCGATTATCTTTATAAAACTTCTTGGTCGCTAATCGCGTGTTGTATAACACACTTGCTTCTATCTTTTTTGGTGTGAATATGAAGATATGAATATATTTAAACGTTACATCGATAATAGCAAAGACAATCCCAAAGGTCTTTGGTTTAAGAGAAAGACGTATGGGTGGGGTTGGACCCCAGTTACGTTGGAAGGTTGGGTTATTACGTTTGTCTACATCTTCCTCCTTATTCTCTTTGTGTCACAGTTTAATGCAACATCAACCGTCATTGATGCCATCGTTTTATTCTTCTTACCGGGTAGTATCATTACTGGGATTTTCTTTTACATTCTTTACAAGAAAGGTGAGAAACCCCGTTGGCAGTGGGGGAAGCGTAAAAAGTAAGCTTCAATTGACTTCTATTGATAGTTGAGTAATACTTGACACTTCAAGTATATGAAACATACAAATAAACAGTTAGATTTCTTTTTAAAACTATCTCGTGTACAGGCGATTGTTGCTCGGGCTTTTAATCGTGGGCTTGGATCTGGGATTGGTTTTAATGATTTTATTATCCTTTATTATCTAAACCAAGAACAAGGTGGGCGGATGAGGCGAATTGATTTAGCGGAAAAGATTGCTTTAACTGCGTCTGGTGTGACACGCCTCCTTTTACCAATGGAGAAAATTGGTCTTATAGAAAGAGAGGCAAGTGATTCTGATGGTCGTGTGAGTTATGTAAAACTTGCGCCTGGTGGTAAACGCTTGTTGGAGCAAGCTATGGAAGATGCAGAGGCATTATCAGAGGAATTTTTATCATCAACGAAAGTAAAGGGTATGGAGGATATTTCTGAAATATTTACTTACTTTTCACTGGGGCAAATTATTGACTAAATATAATGATTCAAATAAAACAAACCATGCATGTGGTTTGTTTTATTTGAAGGCGCTTGAATCTTGATCAAATAGTTCAGCGTCTTTTTTAAAGAAACGAAGCCCAATATTGTAGATTGTATATGTGATAAAGAATGCTGATAGTACATCGATTGAATAATGTAAGTGCGCTAAAAGAACAACAACGCCAAAAAAGAGAGCTGATGACATAAAAAGTATTCTGAGTTTTTTGTTTTTGTAGAACATGAGACCCAAAAGAAAAGGTAAACCAGTATGGCCTGAAAAAAAGAGATCGGCACCAAATGTGAAACTATTAATCATTAATAATCCTGTTGTGATGGGAATCTGGTCAGGAGATGGACCGATGTGTGTGATGCTGATGAAAATAGATCGGATAAATGTAAAAAGCGCTATGTTTTTCAATAGGAAAGGAATTTTTTGCGGTTCACGTGCACAGAGGTAAATCACAAATGCCCATAGTACAAAAGGCCCCCACACAAAAAGTCCATCGACGTCAACGGCCGGTATATTGTCGAGGATTATATCTGTCACATAATTACTCGCTTTTCCTGCTGCGTATGTACCGGTGTAAAAATTAAGAATTAAACTTATAGACAAGAAAAGCAAACCAACACCAATTGATTTTAAGTACGTTCTGTCTGATAGAAAATTTCTGTATATATGCATACTACTAGGGGTGCTACGAAGCAAGGTGCCACTGTGGTGCGCGGTTCCCGATGTAATTTAACGAATATCTCGATATTTTGATGTTACTGGTCTGTGGATGATCGTCTCGGAGAGAAAATTTGATACATAAATGAGTGCTGTTTTTAGAAGACCTTGACCTAGAAGCCGTCGTCCCGATGTATTTATTACAAATTTAAAATTAAAACACACTTTACCAAACAATCGAGCTCGACGAGCGATGTTTGTGTCTTCACCATAGAATTCAATTGATGTATCGAACCCACTCATCTTCACTAAAACATCTCTACGGATAGCAAAATTACCGCCAACCACCATCTGTCTTGTGATCCAATAAGCAATGCGACCAAGCACGTTCCAATAAAGCGAAACCATATATTGTTGGTAGCGCGGAATATCGTAATATATATACGGCCCACTCAAACTTGCTGTGTTTAAGTGATTGGTAAATTCTTTTTGCATAATATCAAACCAGGAGGATGCAATATAGGTATCAGCATCAATGTAGGCTAATACATCTCCTTTTGCTTCCAGGAAGCCTCGCTGTCGGGCTTTTGTTAACCCTTTTTTATCTTCAAAAATAACACGCACTCCAGGGAATGATTGTGCGATGGCGCTGGTGTTATCAGTACTTGCGTTATTTATAACTATTATTTCATAGAGCCCCGTGGCGTATTTTTGTACACTCTCAAGGCATCGTCCAATGTATTTTTCTTCGTTGTAAGCTGGAATAATAAGGCTGATTTTCATATGCTTTATTTAATAGAAGATTTCCTCATACACAGTATTTGTTTAAAGAGTTTATGTAGTGGTACGGTGTTGAAAATATCACGTAACATAAAAACGTCTTCCTTAGTTCCATGGTACCACCCATACTTACTATGTTTGTATGGACTATTCACATTGGGCCAACTTACAATTTTTATTCGATATTTTTTTATGATAATAATTTCATTCATGAATACCTCTAATCCAAAGTGGGGGATTTTCGATATGCATTCGATCGATTTTTGATCAAAGGCATTTCGGGGTAGTAATCGCTCACCTGAAATATAATCAAGGTTTATTATTCTCCATATTTTAGGTGTATTTCCACGTAGACTCATACTCATATCAGCACGCTGCGTTATAACAGGTCTAATAAGGTCGTCTAGGTTTTTTTGATTGAATCCGACAAGATCAGCGTCAAGAAATAGCAGGTGACTTCCAGACGCTTTTATAATCCCGTCAGAGATCGACTTACTTTTTCCTTCATTTTTTGAGTGGATAATAAGTTTTACCCCTGGGTACATGGTAACGATACCCTTTGTATTATCAGAGGATCCATCGTCTATTACAATAATCTCATCGATATTTTTTTGAGCTATTACAACATCAAGAACCTTTCCAATACGAGTTTCTTCATTATAGGCGGGGATAATACACGAAATACTGGACATATATTATTTATTATTCTTCGTTTCTTCGGTCTTTTCAATTTCTTCAATTTTATTTTTTGCGTATTTAGAAATACCGACATAGACACTTATTACAATAATAAGACAAATAGCTATGATGATGTATGTGTTTTCAATATAGGGTTGACTCATGGCGTATGAGTAACCTGTAAAGTACCCAATAGCCATAATCAGACCGTATTGGAAAAAACTTGCTGGAACTGTGTATCTTATAAATTTTTTATAGGGCATTTTTACCAACCCAGCACTTATGATAAATGGCACGCTTAACCCATATGCAAGTTTTCCAAAAAACATCATTTTCCGTGCGTGATTGGTCCAGAGATGTGTGATCAATGATGTGTTTGATGATATTAATCTAAATCGCGAGCTGTATTTTTCAATAAACGTATATTTATGTCCTGATCGACCAATGTAAAAATAGATCGTATCAGGTATAAGGTCACCAAGGATTAAAATAAAAAAAGTTGGTATAAATTGTAGTTGTCCTGTGTGTACAAGGAAACCGGAAACAAGAGCAACAATTGGACCTTCAATGCACGCAAGTGGAAATAGGACGACGTATTGATATTGCGTGAGAAGTTGTAAAACTAAGTCCATATAAATAAGAGTGTACCATTTTGTACCCAAAGTGTATTTGGCTATAGACCGTTTGAATTCAATACCTAATCATGTGCGCGCATTAGTTTAGGAAAATAAAAACACCACTTCTATTAAAGTGGGTGTGTTTTTATTTTCCTGTTACTCAATCGTTGCTTCTGGGACCGATACGTAGAGTGGATTTCGTTCGAGGGTTGGTTCACCGTTTTTATTAATAACGTAATATGCTGCACCTCGCATTTTTTTGAATGGTTCGTAGTCGGCGTGTGATGGGTGGGACACAGGGTCTACGTCATTAAAGTGTACAGGGCTATTGTCTTTGGTTACAAGCCATGTTTCACCAGTGTTGAGCATTAAATGGCCTGCGCGTCGCGGTATGTCGATAGATTCTCCAGCCTTTACCCGTACGGCACGAAAAGATGATATTGAATTATCTAGAGGAACCCCATTCTCGTCTAATGAACGCGTTTGAAGGATAACAATTCCTTCACCAGAGAGTACTGTGTACCGTTCGTCGAAATCTTGCACATGATAGTGTCCATAAGTTTTAATATATTCTGATCCAATGATACCTGGTTCCCACACGGTAATGTTTTGTTTATCACTACCTCCACGAATCATGTAGTAATGAACATCTGGTCCAGTGACGTTTGGGTTCTGGAGCACTTCTTTCATCGCCTCATGTGTTCGTTCTGCAAATGGTTTCATCATGGCTACAGTATATCAAATTAACTCTTTTTGGTATCAATTTCATTTCAATTGAAACCCTTTCTATTTAAATGTGTTTACCCCATTAGTAGGGTAAATAAATACATAACATATATTATATGAAAATAGATCCATACCATGTGGAGGTATCAAAGAAGCAGTTCGAGGCAATACTCGATCGCTCTCTTTCGGTTTTAGAACGACGCCTTAAGAGTACGATAAAAAATGTTGCAGTAGTTGCTGAAGATGTTGTTCCAGAGAAAGTGGTTAGAGAAATGCATTTACAAACCAATCTTGGTTTGCTTGGTTTGTATTCTGGCTCCCCACTTGCACATCGAGAGTATGATGCCGCCGTTTCGTTGCCTGATGTTGTGACCGTTTTTCGTCTACCATGCATCATGGAAGCAAAGGAGTCTGGTACTTCGATTGAAGAGGTCGTATACGAGACACTTTGGCATGAAATTGGGCATCATTTGGGTCTTGATGAGAATGGGGTGGTGAGAAAAGAAAAGGAGGGAAAAAATAAAAATAAGTAACCCTCTCCACGATTTGCTGTTTCGAATATAAAATAAAAACACGCAATGTACTTGCCCTCGTCGATGTTCTTGTTGTGATTTTCTTTAAAAAAGAATGCTTTTTTAAAGAAATAGTATATGATGTCCTCATGGCAAAACGAGCAAATATGACAATAAAGACGTCGCGATCACACAAAACAAAGAAGCGACTCGCGATCAAGCACGCAAAGATTGCGGCAAAAAAGAAGTAATCATTACTTCTTTTTATTGATAGTGGAATAGTCCTCAAGCAGGACTATTCATTTTTCATTTACAATCATCTTATAAGGCCCATAGGTGCCCTCAGTGGCTTTATTTCTGGGCTAAATAATGTATGATGGCTATTCTTACACTATGGCAAACGACATCATTTTACGATTCGACGAAACTTCGTTTGAATTCGGTCACAATAAACCAATCCTCGACGAGGTTAGTTTTTCATTACGTCGAGGTATGAAGGTAACGCTTATGGGTCAAAATGGCGCTGGAAAATCAACCATTTTTGGACTCATAACTGGTACGCATACATCAGAATCAGGTGATATCCATATTGGACAAGGTGTTACTATCGCTACAGCAAAACAAGTTATTCCTCGTGACCAGTTGGATTTGACTGTTAGGGAATTTTTTGAGAAATGCTTCGTAAAAAAAGTGTACGATATTGAACCACGCATTGATTCAATTCTTGAGATTGTCCACCTTTCTGCACCACACGATCGCATCATTCGTTCATTCTCGGGTGGTCAACAGGCACGCCTTCTTCTTGCATCTGCACTTATTCAAAACCCTGATTTACTTCTTCTTGATGAGCCAACAAATAATCTAGATAAAGCGGGAATTGAACATCTAACTGATTTTCTTAAATCATATACAAAGACAGTTGTTGTTATTTCACACGACGCTGAATTTTTGAACTCGTTCACTGATGGCGTTTTGTATCTAGATGTCCACACTAGAAAAATTGAACAGTATGTCGGAAATTATCATGATGTGGTCAAGGAGATTTCCGCTCGTATAGAAAAAGAAAACACCCAAAACGCACGTCTTGCGAAAGAAATTCAGACAAAGAAAGATCAGGCAAATGCTTTTGCAAATAAAGGTGGTCAAATGCGTCTCGTTGCAAAACGTATGCGTGAAAAGGTTGAAGAACTTGAGGGTGAAAAGGTTGATGTTCGTCGTGAGGATAAAACTATTAGGAGTTTTCATATTCCTTCACAGCCTGAATTTGTTGGTGAAATTATACACATTTCATCTTATAAAGTAATAAAGAACCATAAACCAACCCTCCGTACTGCAAAAATATCACTTAAACGCAACAAACACTTACTACTTAAGGGGCCGAACGGTATTGGCAAATCAACACTTCTCGAGTCTCTTGCTTCAGGGCATGCAGAGGGTACTAAAATAGCAGAGGGGATTCGCGTTGGGTATTACAGGCAAGATTTTTCAACGCTCAATTTCGAAGATATGGTGTACGACTCGCTTATTGCTGTTACGCCGGAATGGAATGAGATGGTTATGCGTTCCACTGCAGCTGGATTTCTTATTACCGGAGAGATGATGCACACAAAGATCGGAAGTCTTTCTGAGGGGCAAAAAGGACTTGTTGCTTTTGCACGTCTGGTGCTTGAACGTCCAGGTCTCCTTATCCTCGATGAGCCAACGAACCATATAAATTTTCGTCACCTACCAGTTATTGCACAAGCGTTACATGATTACGAGGGTGCAATGATTCTCGTGTCTCACGTTCCAGAATTTGTTGAAAAGGTACGAATCGACGACGTCCTTGATTTGGAAAAATAATACCTCTTTGATCATGTTTCAATGATTGTAAGAGTAATGGTGTAATAAAAAACATCGCATCTTTTTCGTGCTCATAGACGTATAATAAAGAGCGATTACATACATAAATCCTATGAATTTTAAAAAAATAGTTGCTTCAATGCTCGTTATTCTTGGTTTCAGCAGTTATGCGTGGATGGAAAAGACTAAAAATCAGAACGAAAATAGTTCAAATTCAAAGGATTCAAATACGATACACAATGCAACGCCCATCTCCTCAGGTGTTCCTCTTTCGCAAGAAGTGGTATATGGAGGGTCTGAAACAGGCTCTCGTCGTGTTGATACTGTAACAAGCTCAACACCACAAGCGCCTGCTTCAAAAAAGGTCTCGATTGTTGGATCAGTAACGAACACAAGATCTACTGTAGGTACATCGAGTTCTTACAAAGACGGTACGTACACTGGAGACAGTGTTGATGTGTACTACGGTAATATTCAAGTTCAAGCCATAATTCGAAGTGGAAAGATCGCAGATGTTTCTTTCTTATCATATCCAAGCGATCGACAGCGTTCTTTGGCTATTGCAAATAGAGCGATGCCGGTTTTGTCTCAAGAGGCAATCACTATTCAAGGGTCACAGGTTGATGCTGTTTCAGGTGCTACTGCTACAAGCTCTGGTTTTAGACAATCACTTGCTTCTGCGCTCGTAAAAGCAAAGTAAAAAATACGGCATGAAAGATTCACGTATTGTTATGGGCATGCCTGTGACGGTTGAGGTTGTTGATATACAGACGTCGATGTCTGATATCGATTCGGTATTTGATTATTTTAAGTACGTGAATGATGTGTTTAGTGTTCATAAACATGACAGTGAAATAAGTTGTATTAATAGGGGTGAGATAACACCTCAATCATGGAGCGCTGATATGAAAGAAATATTTGCACTCGCTGAAGATACACGGCGAGTCACTGGCGGTTACTTTGACGCACTTCGTCCCGATGGTTTGTATGATCCATCAGGTATCGTAAAAGGGTGGGCGATAGAGCGGGCAAAAAAGTTATTGCAAGCGAGAGGTTTGAAACATTTTTGTATTGAGGCGGGGGGTGACATTGCTTTGTCGGGTTCCAATTCATCTGGAGCAAAATGGATCGTTGGAATACGAAATCCTTTTAAATTAGAAACAATCATGAAGACTATATATGGCACTGATTGTGGGGTGGCAACTTCGGGTAATTATTTACGTGGTAATCATGTCTACAACCCAAAAACAAAAAAACACGCTTCAGAAGAGGTGGTGAGCGTGACGGTTATTGGTCCAAATGTATACGAAGCAGATCGTTTTGCTACCGCTGCGTATGCGATGGGTCGTGAGGGGATTTCTTTTATAGAAAAGATGAATGGGTTTGAGGGTTACATGATTGATAATAAAGGTATCGCAACATTTACAAGTGGTTTCGAACAGTACACATATATAAAATAATGAAATTAATACGTTTTGTTTTGGATAAAATAGATTCTTTTTTGAATGGCATAACTATGTATAGGCTCGTTATGTGGCACCTTGTTTGTCTTGTTGTTATTGCTGCGTTACTGAATTTTTTTGGTTTTCTTGGGTACGGTGCGTCGTGGTCTCTATGGCTCATCGTGGGAACCTTTTTTCTCCTTGCAGTCGGAGAGGTTGTAAACTTTCTTTTTGCAAAAGTTTTTCATGTGCCAGCAAATGCAGAGTCTTTTTATATAACAGCCCTTATTCTCGCTCTTACATTCGATCCTGGAAATCCATCAACCGTTGCACTTCCTTTTGCAATAATGATCGTTGTGGCAATGGCTTCAAAATTTTTGGTTGCTATAAACAAGAAGCATTTTTTTAATCCTGTCGCATTTGCGATGGTTGCAATGTCTTATGCGGGTATGTCTGCAAGTTGGTGGGTGGGTGGTAGTGTGTGGTTATTACCGTTTACGATTTTTGGTGGATTTCTTATTATCCGAAAAATACACCGTTTTGATTTAGTCTTTGCGTTTATTGGCGCACTTATTCTTTCTCATGTTGGAAATATTATCCTTTCAGGTGGGAGTATTATGTCGTCTCTCGGTAACCTTTTTGTACACGCCCCTGTATTTTTCTTTGCATCGGTAATGCTTACCGAACCCCTCACAACGCCACCGCTGCGCAAGATGCGGATTGCGTATGGTGTTGTTACCGGGTTCCTCTTTGCTCCATGGGTCCATGTTGGCGGCTTCTATTTTACGCCCGAGCTTGCCCTTATTGCAGGAAATATCATTTCATACATTCTGAGCCCTAAAAAGAGGCTCCTCCTCACGTTGCAAAGGGTGAATGACATAGGTACTGGTACAAAGGAATTTATTTTTTCACCTGATGAACGAATAGATTTTCAGCCTGGGCAATTTATCGAGTGGACACTGAATACAAAGCGTTCCGATTCCCGTGGTAATAGGCGTTATTTCACAATAGCATCATCGCCAACCGAAAAAGATTTTCGACTCGGTGTTAAGTTTTACCCAAACCCAAGTGCGTTTAAAGAATCGCTTAATACTCTTTTGATTGGTGATTCAATTGTTGCGTCTCAATTGGCCGGTGATTTCGTGCTTCCTAAAAATGAAACAGAAAAGATGGTGTGGATTGCTGGTGGTATTGGTGTCACTCCATTTCGATCTATGGCTCAATATATTATTGATACACATAAAAAGCATGACGTGGTCATGCTCTATGCAAACAAGACCGTTGCTGAAATATCGTATAGAGATGTTTTCGATCGTGCGTCCACTAATGCTGGTTTGAAAGTGACATATGCAATTAATGTCGAGAAGGGTGAAAATGCTGGCCCTATTGAGTATCGAATGATTGATGCGTTGATGATCAAAGAAAAAGCGCCAGATTACCTCGAGCGAACGTTTTACATTTCTGGACCTCATATGATGGTCGCTGCATTTAAAAATACCCTCATTTCTATGGGTGTTCCATCATCGCGTATATACAGTGATTATTTCCCAGGGTTTGCGTAAAAGTGATTTTGCCTAGGACGAGTCGGGGTGTATGATTGAACCATGAAACGATATATTGCACTTTTTGTTGTTTTCGGTTTTATGTTTTTTGCCCAGAATGCAGCTGCATATATGCTGCCATCTGATTTTTGTTATACGTTTAAGTACCCTATTTTAAAAGGAGCGATTCATGCCGATGTACCCGCACTTCGAAAAGTACTTGCGTCGCGTGGGTTTTTATCAGCATCAAACCTTACTTCGGTTGTTTTTGATTCAAACGTATCCGCTGCTACCTCGCTTTTTCAAGAGAAGTATAGCGCAGA
Organism: uncultured bacterium; assembly: GCA_903842365.1. Lineage (GTDB taxonomy): Bacteria > Patescibacteriota > Minisyncoccia > Phycocordibacterales > UBA6065 > CAIMLU01. The sequence goes on along the minus strand of CAIMLU010000003.1, from coordinate 5,923 downwards.
GATATTGAAGCCAAATGGTTACACAAGAGGAACTGGTGCGGTAGGTTCTGCAACGCTTAAAAAACTTAACGCACTCTATGCATGCAAGGCATCAGAAAGTGTTGTTGTTATTTCGACGCCACCTGTTGTTGTGTCTGGAAATGTGACCGTGAGCGATGTTGCAATCCGTTCAGTGAATGGATCACCTCTCCGTAAAAATGCCTATGGAGAACAAGTTGCGGTCCTTATTCCCATAGCATTTACCGTCAATAATGGATCTGATGAGGTGGTGTATGTACGCAAAGATCCTCGTCGATCAATTGCCATAAAGACCAATCTTGATTCTGCAGCATCCTACATAAAAATGGTTTCTGATGAACGTTCATCCCGAGCAGATACATCAGCGTCTTTTGCAATACTTGCCGGTGGTTCAAGGCCGTTTACAGGATATGCTGTTCTTGATAATTCTGATGGATCCCAATCAATTATGGCTAATGTGAGGGCTACTCGTGTTATGTATTCAACTTCAACTGACTCGGTTGATCCAAGTGCATTTTCTTCAGCGCCGATTATTGATGCATCATACTCAATGCAACTCGCTCGACCGTAATCGTTACATTGTAAAATCACTTTACTACTTCTGAGTAGTGGAGTGATTTTTTTGACAAGATGTGATATTAACGATAACGTGTTTCCTGTATGCACTTTCTAATGATTGAGAAGATTATTGGATCAGACTCAAAGGTCGACATTGTATGGAATGAGTACAATGCGCCAACAGTGACCTTTCGAAAGGTGCCCTTGGGAACGTCAGTGCTTGATACAACCCTAACAACCACTCTCTGTGACGAAATATCGTTAGGTGCGGTGCGTGTGGGCTTTAAAATGTGGTCTTTTTGTGGTCATGTGATCATAAGGTCTGCCAATGATCATTTCAATGTTACTTTTTCGGGGTTTATGATGTTTGATACTCCTCAGGTCGTTGTTAGTCGGGTCATGCGAACAGGAGGTGAAGAGTTTTTCAAGCATCGTGGCTATGTGCTTAGAACATATTGCGAAAGCAGTAGGTCTGGGAATAAATGGGTAAAGACTGAAGTTTCTGAACACCCTGTTGGGCGTGAACGAAATGAAGGCATTCTTTACCGAGCTCAAAAGGTCGGTACAGGGGACACGTTACGTGGTGCATTTAGGAATGCTTTCTTTGCACCAGTAAAAGAAGTCACACCACCTCAACCCCTCTGCGTTTCTTGAAGTTTTAGTTTTCGCCGGCGCACTTCGTGCGCCGGCTTTTTAAAACCCCAAAAACTTGCAAAACAATAAAATGTGTGGTACTTTCCATTTCATACATAGTACCTTTCAACAACAAAAAAAAGGATTTCTTTTGATTTCAGATATAGACAGGGAAGCCCGTATTGCGTTCTATACAGGACTCTTTGGGGCAGATTGGGTGACGAGGGTTAAAAATCATATATCCGCACTTTGGTCCATTGAATCGTATAAAGAAAAGGTTCAAGGACTTACGGCGCGTGGGTTTACTAATCCACAAAAGATGATTACATCATTGCCTACAATCCTCGGTTACTCCTTCGATAACATCGATGAAAAGATCCAAGGGCTTACGGCTCGTGGTTTCAGTGACCCGCAAAAGATGATTACGTCATTTCCTTCAGTCCTCAATTTTTCCTTCGATAACATCGATGAAAAGATCCAAGGGCTTACGGCTCGTGGTTTTACCAATCCACAAAAGATGATTATGTCATTGCCTGCGGTCTTTGGTCTCTCCTTCGAGAACATCGATGAAAAGATCCGGGGACTTATAGTTCGTGGCTTCAGTGATCCACACAAAATGATTGCATCATTGCCTCAAGTCCTCAGTTTTTCCTTCGATAACATCGATGAAAAGATTGCAGGTCTCAAGGATCGTGGATTCAGTGATCCACACAAAATGATTGCATCATTGCCTCAAGTCCTTGGCTATTCTTTCGATAATATCGATGAAAAGATCCAAGGGCTTACGGCTCGTGGTTTCAGTGACCCGCAAAAGATGATTACATCATTGCCTACAATCCTCGGTTACTCCTTTGAGAACATCGACCGAAAGATAAGACATGCCCGTAGGCTTGGTGTTGATGTATACACGTACGCTGCATACACACCTGTGTTTTGCGGCATGTCAGTCAAAAACTACGTACCCATAGCACGGTACTGCAGGGATCATGGCATTGTTGTTTCGCCGAGTAGGATTAGCAAGATTTATTCTACAGGTTTCTATAAACAGTACCTGTAGAGTTCGAGGGCCGTTGCGCGTAGCGCGATGGCCCTCTTTTAATAAATTGTGGGGAATACTTTTGACTTGTGATTCTGACTATTTCAAGAGACAATGTTCGGGTCATGAACAAAAGCTCTACTCTTTCTTATGGTGTGAAAAAAGAAAAAACACGTCGTGTCATTGCTATTATGGCAGGTGGTCGTGGTGAACGTTTTTGGCCACAAAGTCGAAGTACTCGTCCAAAACACTTACTTCCCATTGTCGGTAATAAGACAATGCTTAACCAAACCATTGATCGTCTTTCTGGTCTCGTTCCACTTTCAGATATTCTTATTATTACGAATGTTGCCCAGGAACAAGCGGTGCGAGAAATTTGTCCAGAAATACTTTTTGAGAATATCATCATTGAGCCGGTTGGTCGTGATACTGCTCCTGCCGTTGCTCTCGCGAGCCTTGTTGCAAAAAGAATGTCACCCAATGCAACCATCGCCCTCTTGCCAGCAGATCATGTTATTAAAGATATTGATGGGTTTGAGAAAACGCTTGAAACTGCTTTTAGCGCCGCTGAATCAGGTGATTATTTGGTAACTGTTGCTATTCCACCAACACATCCTGAGACAGGTTTTGGATACATAGAGCGCGGTGATGTTCATTCAAAAGTTGGTGATCAACACGTCTATACGGTAAAGCGATTCGTTGAGAAACCAGATGCTCTTAAGGCAAAGGAATATCTTGATGCTGGAACCTTTTATTGGAATGGTGGAATGTTTGTATGGTCTGTTCCAAGCATTGAAAGGGCGCTCAAAAAACATGCTGAAGAGTTGTATGAATGTTTTGCTCAGCTTGAACATGCCCTTGAACAAAATGCTTCCTTTAAGGACGTGGTGGCAAAGCATTATGAAACACTTCCAAAAATTTCTATTGATTATGCTGTTATGGAAAAGGCTCAAAATGTTCTTACTGTGCCAGCAGCATTTGATTGGGACGACGTTGGTTCATGGACTGCGCTCATTCGTCATTTTCCACATGATGAGAATGGGAATGTTATCTGTGGTAGTGCGATTGTTGAAGCGGGGAAGGATAATATTATATTAAGTACTGAAGGTCACATCACCGCTGTGCTAGGTGTGCAGGGGTTGGTTGTTGTTCATACTGACGACGCAACACTTGTGTGTCCGGCGGATAAGGCTCAAGAAATTAAACGCTTACTTAAACGTATTCAAGCTCATCCAAAAGGGAATAGTGTTTTATAGGAACCTGCGCATAATGGTGCATATTTCTTCTTGTTCTAGAACCTGTATAACTTGCTTGGTGTAATTTGTTCAATGGGTATAGGCTGAAGGTATGAAACGCACTCGATCAGCTGGAATAGTTATACGTGATGAAAAGGTGCTTTTAATGCGCCGTAAAAACCATGGTCATGAATACTGGTCTTTTCCTGGTGGCCATGTTGATGTTAGTGAAAAAAATGAAGACGCGTGTGCTCGTGAGGTGTATGAAGAAACCGGCGTCGCGGTTGTTGTTAAAAGGTGTGTCTATAAGGTTGTTTGGGATACAGGGCATACAGAGCTTTTCTTTTTATGCGACTATGTATCTGGTGAACCACATCTCCGGCCTGATTCTATTGAAGCACGCATAACAGAGACAAGCGATCAGGAATTTGAACCATGTTGGGTTCCTTATTCTACGGTTCACGACATGCTTGTGTATCCACTCGAGATACGTGATTTGTTCCTAAGTGATATTCCGACTGAATTTCCACCTGAGCCTATTGTTTTGAACCTTGTGCTCGTAGAACGAAGGGAAAAGATATAAAAAAAGACTCACAGAAGTGAGTCTTTTTTTATATTAGCGACTTTGTCGATCTGTTCGCGCGTCATCTGCCGAGAGAATGGAGATTGAATCTCCCTCGTTTACTTTGTCACCAAGTTTTGCTTTTTTATCATTGAGCATAACTCGACCCGCTTCGATTAATCGGTCTGCATCGCGACGGGATGCTTTTTTCTGAAGTGCGAGGTAGCGATTAATACGCATTGGGAATGTTGGGGCAACTTCAGCTTTAGGTTTACTTGATTCTTTTATGAATCCACGTGTTCGATTTCCTGCTTGTGGATCACGTGGTGCGCGAGGGGAATCATTTCGTTGATATTCTGCTCGCGGTGCACTGAATGATTGTGCGCTGTCGCGTTCGCTGTAGTGTGGTGCTCGTGGTCCTTGAGTTCGTCTACCGAATGCTCCGTCTACACGAGCGGGCCTTTCACTGGGTGCTTGTGGTGGGGTACCTTTGTAGCCGCTACCGTAAGCTGTTTGTGGTTTGAATTCACCTTGGGGTGCACCACCATAACTTGGGCGTGATCCACCGTATGATGGTCTACCTCCTCCAAACCCTCCACTACGAGGCGCTCCTCCGTAACTTGGGCGTGATGATCCACCAAACGATGGCCTACCTCCTCCGAAACCGCCACTACGAGGTGCACCACCATAACTTGGGCGTGATCCACCGTATGAGGGCCTGTCTCCATAGCTTGGACGTGGTGCACCACCGTATGATGGTCTACCTCCTCCAAACCCTCCACTACGAGGCGCTCCTCCGTAACTTGGACGTGATCCAGCGCCATAAGATGGTCTCCTTGCGCCTCCGAATCCTCCGCTGCGTGGTGCTCCACCACCAAACGATGGCCTACCACCACCAAATCCTCCTCGACTTGGTCCTCCGCTTCTACCGCCAAAACCACGACTTGCACCAGCACTTCCTCCTCGGCTGAAACCTCGCGGCCCGCCGGACGATCTATTTTTTTCCATATAAAGACGAGTCTAGCATGTTTTATTATTATTGCACCTATTTTTTCTCTTTTTGGCAAAATCTATCTTCTAAATCTAAAGATAGTGATATACTTTATTGCAATATGAAATATACATCGCAAGTACTTATAAGCGGTTTCTGTGCAATTGGTGTGTGGGGGATTTACTTTTACACTGTTTCTACATGTCCCGTTTTAGTTGATGCTCCATACCAAACAGTTTCAATTATCAAAAACCCAGTTTTGCAACCGATTCAAGATGGTGCAAAGCAACCAGCCATTATTACAGACGGTGCAAAGGCTTGTGCTTCAGTTGGTGGAGTTTTTGATAAGACATACCACGAGTGTGCTGGTGTAGAGGAAAAAACGTGTACTCATCTTGGCGGTACGTTTGTGGATTGTGGTTCAGCATGTAGGCATAATCCAAAAGCTGAGATGTGTACACTTCAATGTGTTGTGTATTGTCAGTTATAAAGTGGTGGGGTTTTAAAATAAAATGAAAAGGCCGGCGCACTCCGTGCGCCGGCTTTTCATTAACCGGAACCCCGCCCGGAGCATTCGTTGTATAACGCCATCTTACAGTCCACTCTAGGGCGGGGGCACCCACACATAATCACTTCAATGAAAGTTTCGTATTACATGAGTATCCTCATGCCGAGAACGGAAACCTCGGGAGGAGGTCATTAAAACCCCAAAAACTTGCAAAACAATAAAATATGTGGTACTTTCCATTTCATACATAGTACCTTTCAACAAACAAAACAAAAGGATTTCTTTTGATTTCAGACACAGACAGGGAAGCCCGTATTGCGTTCTATACAGGACTCTTTGGGGCAGATTGGGTAGCAGGGATTAAGGATAAGAGACCCAGGCT
>CAIMLU010000002.1 GCA_903842365.1 uncultured bacterium | reverse complement strand
TAACGTGATCAAGAAACTGTGGCAGTGTACCGCCAACAGCATAAATCTCTTTTGGTAGGAGCGATTCACTTGTAAGGCCTGGCAACGTGTTTGTCTCAAGATAGAAAACCCCACGCTTTGGATGAACAATAAAATCAGATCGTGAGTAGTGACGGAGCCCAAGAACGGCATGGGCCTCACGAGCAGCATCTTCAATCTGTTTCTTTATTTCGTGTGAAAATGTCGATGGACAGACCTCACGAGAAGCACCACCATACTTTGCCTCATAATCAAAAAAAGTATTACTAGGAATTATTTCAACTGGAGGAAGTGCGTAGTGCTTTTCATTGCGAAAATCATCAATAATTCCACAGGTTGCTTCCCTACCTTCAATATATTCTTCAACCATCACTTTTTCAGAAAGAGAAAAGACTTCAGCAAGAGCGGCCTCAAGATCACTGAAGGTGCGAACGATCTTGATTCCAACAGATGAACCAAGTGAAACAGGTTTAACAATCGCTGGATGAGGAATCGTCCTGAAAATGTCCTGTGCGGTCTCACTTGAATACTCTTCCTTTAACACTACTTTATGTGAGGCACATTTTGCATACTTCATGCCACGGAGCATTTTTTTAGTGAGATGTTTATTCATCGCAACAGCAGATTCAACAGAGGTTGATCCAACGAAAGGCATCTTCATGTGTTCAAGAATCGCTTGTACTTTTCCATCTTCACCATATTCACCGTGGAGAGCAACGAAAACAACGTCAACAAACTTGAGTGCTTCGGCAGGAGTTTTTTCAAACCCATCATAATGCCACACACCTTCTTTTGAAATGAAAATATCATGTGGAATATACATATCCCGGGACAAATTACGTAAAACAGTTTCACCTGTTTTGAGTGAAATATCATATTCGCTTGATGGTCCGCCACGCAAGACTCCTACGCGAATTTTGTGATGTGATTCGTACATACCAAACCATTATACGCCAAGAGTACTATGTCGAGAACAGCGTTGTTACTTATCTTTACTTAATTTCTTTTTTTGAACCTTCTTTCTAAGCACGGACACACTCATATACCTACGTTTTCGATGATACGCAAGAGCAAAACGGTGCGCTTCTGCATTTGCAAGGAGGATGTCTTTCTTGAACTCAGCCACAACACCACTGTCACCAACAATCCCTTTTGGTTTATGTTTTTTATCCTTTACCACAGACACAACAAGGACCCGTGGTGCATATTCACGCACGATATCCATGGCAACATTTCGCTGTGTCTCACCACCATCGATGACAATTATTTTTGGTAAACGCCACTCATCATGAGAAAATCTACGCATAAGAACACTTCGTAAGCTTTCAATGTCATTATTCCCTATTGATGCATCAAGTTTAAACTTTCTGTACTGAGACTTGAGAGGTTCACCACCAGAAAGAACCACCATTACAGAGACACCCTCGGTGCCTGAAATGTGTGCAGTGTCATACGCTTCAATACGCACAGAGTCCACCTTTTCGTCGACCTGTACACCAAGCGATTGAATATCCTCTTTTACAAGTGAAACATCACGAATGTGCTCAAGGGCAAAGATACGTTTTTTTATTTCATGTGCACGTTCAAACTCAAGCGCTTGTGCGTGTTCGTGCATTCGTTCAGTTAAAAGTCGTATAACCTCACCTTTCTTTCCTTCAAAAAAAAGTCGTATGTGTCGAATGTTTTCAAGATATTCTGTACGGGCTGATTCGGTTGCAGTTTCGGGTGTTAATCCTATTTGTTTATAAAACTCACGAGCATCACGTGCCAAAACAGTTGCATCGAGAAAGGGAAACATGCGACGCATAATTCGAATCGCCTCGCGAAGGGCACCACCGTTTGTAAATGGACCGAAAATATTCTTTACCTTCAACCCTTTACCAATTTCAATATCTAAAACCCTCCCACGCATAACGACAACACGAGGAAACGCTTCGTCAGTAATCACTACATAATTAAAGCTCCGATCATCTTTTTCTTTAACGTTATAAAACGGCGTGTATTCTTTGATAAGGTTCGCTTCAAAAATAAGTGCTTCGAGCACTGAATCTGTTTCGCGCCACTCTATTGAATCCGCCTTGGTTACCATGTCGATAATGCGAGGCCCACGAGTCTGTATTAAATCATCGGAAAAGTAGCTTCGCACTCGGTCACGAAGAGACGTTGCTTTACCAACATAGAGCACAGATGAACCTTGTTTCCAAAGGTAGACGCCGGGGCCATCTGGCATGATAAGTTTGTTCCATTCAGCAAGGGTCATAGTAATAAACACTATATCAGAAAGAAACTAAAGCCCAACACATCTAAGCAAGGTCTTGATAACTCATTTGACGACTAAAGCACTATTGAATAGGATGTTTCTGTACCCCTGTACATACCAAATTAGACCCAAAATATGAGCAAGTATACACTTGTTAAGGTGAGCAGCGACGGACACGAACATTCCGAACCCATCGCGGGGCAGGATCTCTCCAACAAGGAGGCTATGAAAAAGGTTCGGGAAATGCTCGAAATCAGATCGAGTAAGATGACCCCAGCTCAATTCAAAGCCGCCGGAGGAGTTCGAGTCCTCAACAAAAAAGGCGAACAGCTCTTCCCACAAGAGACACATCGACAACACACCAAGCAATTCGGTGCTATGAAATATTTCCGCTTGGGTGGCAAACCGTCTCGTTTCGTGACGGCCTGCGCTGCTTGATACTTTTCCTGGTCATACATCGGGGGCGCGTCCAGAATGGACGCGCCCCTTTTTATTTTCCCTATTTTCTCGCTAGGAGTTTCTTTAGATACTTTCCCGTGTGTGACTTTACATTCATAGCGACATCTTCCGGTGTTCCCTTTGCAACAATCTTTCCACCACCAATACCACCTTCAGGACCCATATCAACGACGTAATCAGCGCATTTAATTAAATCGAGGTTATGCTCAATAACGACAACAGAGTTTCCATGATCAACAAGCCTTTGAATGATCTCAATTAACTTTCGAACATCTTCATAATGAAGACCTACGGTTGGCTCATCAAGAAGATACACCGTTCGATGAACATCAGGACGATATAATTCCGATGAAATTTTTACACGTTGCGCCTCACCACCAGAGAGCGTTGTTGCCGATTGACCAAGCTTTAAATAACCCAAACCAACCTCGGAAAGCGTCTTGAATCGATCATAAATAGCTGGTATGTCTTCAAAGAAAGATAGCGCTTCCTCCACCGTCATCTCAAGCACCTGGTATACATTCCTACCCTTATATTCAATCTCAAGTGTCTCTTTGGTAAATCGTTTTCCCTGACAGACATCACAAGGAACGTACACTGTTGGCAAGAAGTGCATCTCAACGGCGATTTCACCATTACCCTGACACACTTCACACCTGCCACCCTTAACGTTAAACGAGAACCGATTAGCCTTCCAACCACGTACGCGCGCCTCCGACGTCTCGGCAAACATATCGCGAATAAACGTCCATGCACCGGTATAGGTTGCAGGATTTGATCGTGGCGTCCTGCCTATTGGCGATTGATCAATGAGAATCGAGCGTGATACATATTCACTTCCTGTAAACGAGGCGCAATTGTAGATGTTATTTGAGCGATGTTTTTTTTCATGACGTGCCTGAAGATTTTTATAGATGATGTCATAAAGGAGCGTTGATTTTCCAGAACCAGACACACCGGTAATGCACGTCAATTTTCCAAGTGGAATATCAACATTTAAATCATCAATATTGAACGCTTTGCCACCACGGATAATAAGTTTTCCACGATCAACACTTCGCCTTGTACCAGGTAATTCGATTTTTGTTTCTCCACGAAGATACGAAAGCGTAAGCGAGTCGCTGTCGTTTTTCTTTGCAGTAAGCAGATCTTCCAACCATCCCGAAACAACCACGTTGCCACCATGGACACCCGCACCCGGACCAATGTCGACGATGTAATCAGAGGCAAAAATAGTATCTTCGTCGTGCTCAACCACAATGATGGTGTTTCCGAGGTCGCGCAGATCAAGGAGTGTTTTAATGAGCCTGTCGTTATCACGCTGGTGAAGCCCAATCGTTGGTTCATCAAGCACATAGAGCGCACCCACAAGACCAGAACCTAATTGTGATGCCAAACGAATACGCTGTGCCTCACCACCAGAGAGCGTGTACGCCTTTCGATCGAGTGTTAGGTAATCGATTCCCACATCAAGCATGAACTTGAGGCGAGATTCTATTTCACGCAAAACAACCTTGGCGATACTTTCTTCAACCTCTGAAAGCTTGAGTTCTTTGAAATAGACCGAGGCGTCTTTGATAGACATTCGGGTTACATCAACAATTGATTTTTTGTCGATAAACACATGCAAAGCTTCCTCACGCAGACGAGCGCCGTGACATTTCTCACACGGATCTTCACTAAAAATTGTCTTTGTACCCAAACCATTACAATCAGCACAGGCTCCATATGGCGAGTTGAATGAAAAAAGACGTGGCTCAACTTCTGGATACGCATATCCATCGTATGGACACATGAATTTAACTGACATCAAACGTTCTTCTTTTGGGTCTTCAATTTTAAGGAGGCCACCTGATTCATGAATTGCCTTTTCAACCGCTTCTGATAGACGTTCACGAATAGCCTTTGGATCTTTTTTGAATTCACTTACAAAAAATTCATCAACCAACACATCAATATCGTGCTTTTTATTTTTATCAAGAACAATTTGTTCACGAAGCTTCTTCATAACACCGTCTACCTTTGCCCACTCAAACCCTTTACCAAGGAAATCGTAAAGCATTTGGTAATACTCACCTTTTCGACCCACAACCATAGGTGCAAAGATGCGAACTTTTGCAGAATCAATAGGTACCCCCATCACCTTTCCGCCTTCAGCTTTTATTTTAGTAACACTGCCGATAATCGCCTCAAGAATTTCTTCATTTGAAAGGCGCTTGATCTCCCTATCACACACCAAACAGTGTGGATGACCAATACGCGCGAAAAGCACACGAAGATAGTCATAAATCTCTGTAATGGTGGCAACGGTTGAACGAGGATTGTTCGAACGCGATTTTTGATCAATAGAAATAGCTGGTGAAAGACCCACTATTTCATCAACATCAGGCTTTTGCATCTGGCGGAGAAACTGTCGCGCATACGACGAAAGAGACTCGACATAACGGCGTTGTCCTTCGGCAAAAATAGTATCAAATGCAAGTGATGATTTTCCGGACCCAGAGAGACCGGTGAAAACAACCATCTTGTTTCGAGGCATTTCAATCGTGATGTTTTTAAGGTTATGCGTCCGGGCACCCTTCACGATGATTTTATCTGCTCCTGGATTGAAATCCGTTTTTGATGTTTTTTTCGACATGTGTATGTTGAATTCGTGTGAATATGCACGAATGCCCCAGGTCTTTACGACTAGGGGTTAGTACGGATGAAACTGTAACAGATGGACCAATAACTTACAACCAACAACGAAATGGATACAAGAGATATGAGACAAGAGCACAGAAAACAAATACAGGGAGACCTGGATTCGCTTCGCGAAATCCGGAGCAAAAAAAACCCCTTAATCTGTATTTCTACACATTAAGGGGTTTAGACTTTACCCGTCGCTATTGCTACATACAACAAGCGACGAGATAATGCCGGGATTACGCTTTTCACAGTATTCCACCAAATCAGCGCTCCCATCATCGATTCGCTCAAAAGCCTTCTTAACTCTTTCATCCTCAAGAAAAGGTCCGTAGAGTGTTTGTTCGATGTGTTCATAACTGGGGACCCGAGGACCCCGTGGAGTCGATATGAACTCATCGCCAACAATCTGACCGTACACACTCACCGCACTCCTGTTACAAGGAAATTCTGTTTTGAAAACAAATAATCCTTGATGGGTGGTCGGACCAGACACCTTATGACCACCCCTCAGATGAATCGAAACGAGGATTTTGTCTGGAAGCACTTCCTTACGGATAACCATCGACGAAAGCATTTTTGTGAGATCGTACTTTTTAAGCACAACCCCTCCAATGTTTTGTGTCATGACCACCGTCGCTTGACCAGCCACAAGTAATGTGAGTTCGAGTACTTTCTCATCCACCAGAGATAGTACGAATGATTTTTCTGACAAACGTTTTATCATTTCCATAATATATATCTTTCTATATTGAGTTTCAGACGCAGAATACAAATCATCAATGTTTTTATTATTAGTGATTCCTATTCCACGTCTGATATGAGTACTCATTCAGATGCATATCGTTACGAAATGTTGCCTTAAAAGAACTGTGCCTTATTCTTTATATTATATAACATAATTTATAGCATAGCAAACACCTCTAGCCAGACTTACCCCTCGTGGTTCCTTGGACACAAGGGAGCCTCGTACCTCTTTCGAGAATACGTAATCAAAGAAAAACCACACCCGATCTAGGGTGTGGCCACACGTTCAAGAAGGAACGGGTAACTTTTAAAAAGAACTAAATCTCAAGGTTCCAAAACCCGAGAGTTACTTGCGAGACCCTTACGAAAGGACAAAGACAAAACGACTATCAGCATTCCAGAAGCAGTCAGCGCTGCCGTTGCCACCGTCAAGCCAGCAACCGATGCCGTTGTGCCCGATACCAAACACGCTAAAATCGCCGTCAGAGCATGCTATGGCTTTCATCGCAACAATGAGCCACTCACCCTTAGGTTGGTCTTTATACCGCAAACGCAATTGAGGACCAACTTCTGTGGTACAGAGCTCGAGGCCGAGGGTCTTTGCCTTCGCACAAATATTTGCGTAGTCAGCACCATTCTCAAAACCAAGCTCCTCGACAGTTACCTGTACTAGGTCAACTTCCTTTTCAGTTTCACTCACCGTGAAGGCGGGCTTACCGATGGTGTCGTCTGCATAGTTACCAATCAGATTACCGTTCGCCTTGAGGGCTTTACGGAAATCGGCAGCGGTTTTGAGGTCAGTGCCGAGGGTGATGGTTTTCCACACCGCGAACTTTTTTGGAGCCGTCGGCTGGCTCAAACCCAGAAGGAACTTCTGCAAGGCCTTTGGATCATCAATCCAACTCTGCATCACATCACCCGACAACTCGGGTAGATTTTCAGCGATTCTGGCAAGAAACTTCCCTGACTGTCTATCGTAAGTTTTCGCACCCATGGCGTTTTTTCCTTTTTTTTTGATTTTGCCTGACAACCGTAGTGGTGGTCATAGCTAGTAAAGGCCGAGGTTCAGCCCCTTTTAGCTATGACCACTCGCAAGAAGTATCAATGACCTTACCTAATTATTATAACACCTCATATGGTATATTGTCAATAAATAAAAGATGGTGAAAAAAAACCACCCCAATCAAGGAGTGGCTCGCGAGAGTTTTAAAGGCTCACAACTTTTTACCCTAAGGATCTAAGAGGCCAAAGATTCAGAGCCCAGAGGACTTACTTGCGACGCAGGAAGACCCAACGATTGCTGGCACCCCAGAAATGGTCAGGATAGCCGTGGCAGCCGTTCTTTTGCACAGATAAGTTGAAACCCCATACTTTCGTGTGGGGTTTGAATGTTTGCGGCCGATCATTCTTGGCCGAGTGATGAGATCACCGAACTTAAAACTGAACGCGGACTACTCAACCTGCGGCGGATCGATATATCGAAGACCGATGTTACTGCCATTCCAGTTATTTGTGAGGCTCATCCAATGAAGATAGACACGGCCACGGTTTTCCGCGAGATACGGAACGCACAGATTGCCGCCCACATGTTTCGCGATTCCTGCCCAACCGACAACAGCCTTTCTGTCGTTCCCGAAATGCTTACGGAAGAAGCCAGCACCTTGGTTACGGATTACTTCCAAAGCAAAGAGGTCGCAGCAAGACTTAAGCATGTCATTGCGTTCCAAGTGCTCGTAGACGACCCTACCGTTCGTCCAACCGCCATCACGCTGGAGATCATGCTGCCAAAGCTCGAAGCCAGCGATCCATTTCGGACCCAAAAGCCCAAGTTTATGATGCACTAATTGTTTATCATCGCCATATTCGGCCCGATCATAACGCTCGATTTCGAGCGGCTGATCAAGATGGACAACCGGACATAGTTCGAGCTGCGGGCTAGGCTTGTTGGGATAAACCAACTGAACCTTCCCACGAGCCAGATCGATGACTCCCCGAAGGTTGTCGTTTTGGCAGAGCCAATTCAAATCGGAATTGGTCCCACCATTACGATCGAATGCGAACTCCAACATCTGACCCTGACCCTGACTGATCTTGAACGTGCTATTCATATAGCTTGTTCCTTTCTGGTTGTTTGAGCTGGCTTCATTAGAAGCATGCTCGGTTTTGGTTGTGCTGAACGAAATGTCCAGCTGTAAATGAGCTTACTCATATATTATATAACATAATTTATAG
>CAIMLU010000001.1 GCA_903842365.1 uncultured bacterium | reverse complement strand
GGATGTAGAAAAAATTAAAAAGTATATTGCATAAAATGAGCCGCGTTTTTGATCAGAATCAAAAACGCGGCTCATTAGTAAACACCCTCTCCTAGAAAAAGTTAATTGAACATCCACTTCATAAAACGAGAGATGACCCCACCGTCTCCCCTATCAACAACAAAAGAAACAGCCGCAACTTGGTCAGGTGATGTTGAGGAATTTCGGACGATCTCCGTCGAAGGAGGCGCTTGCTCAACCTTTCGTTTTTGTAGAGGCTTAACCGTAGAAGCAATTGAAACAGGGCGTACTGGTACATCATACCGAGCCAAGGCAGTAGTTATTTTTTCTCGAAATTCAGATTCGCTCATACCAATAGACACCATACTCTTTTCCTCTTGAGCGGCTCCATATAAACGCTTTTGAGCGACAATATCGCCGAGCGGATTTTTAATTTCAATGCTTTCGGCAATAGTAAGCTTTGAAATAATTGTGGGGATTTTAAGACTCTTGCCCGATAAAATAATAGTGTCTTGGGGGACGTTAAATTGTGACTTTCCTGAACGTATAAAGTAGCCGCCAAGGTTAAGTTCATTTTTTGATTTGTTTTCAACCTCAACATACTTCCCATCTACGGAACTAATTACAATATTAGTCTCAACAACCCGCACGCGTATTCGCGCAACAGCTTCATTTGTCTGATACACACCATTTAATACCACTTCGTACTCACCGGGAAAATAGTATGTATGCGAGGCAAAAGGCCCAGTCATAGAACTACCATCACCAAACGACCACTTGAAACGCGCTTCCGCAACGTGAACAGATTTAGGTGAACGTATTTTTGCCTCGAAAGAAAGAGGTGTACCTATAGCAACAAGACGATCTCGACCTCCTGATATTTCAAGATCAGCATTATCATTCCCTGTATAAATGGTTGACTGAGTTGAGTTTGAGTATGTCACCTGTGAAACTGATTCAGTGTTGTCTCCACTGTCAGCAACAGTGCTCGTACTGTGCGTATCTACTGAGGTTGTTGATGCGTCTTGAGTTGGGGTATTTCCCGAAAAAGGACCACCCGGTGTCGCATCACCTTCAATCCAAGAGGTGTTTTGTTTCTGGAGCGTCTTGCCATTTCCTGCTGCCCCAATGGAAACATCGTACGATACTGAATCAGCAACGGTACCATCTGCGGTTTTAAGCGATAATGGTTCACCTGTATTTGAGAGTGAAAATGAAGAGCTAAACAATAATCCGCTATATGATGGGTAATCAATTTTAAACTTAGAAGAGTCATCTGCAATAATGGCATATGAACCCGCAGGCAAAGAAGCGCTCCCTTGAGCTTCAATTCTGTGATTAGTGTTTGCTTCAAATAATTTATACGTCGAAAGATCAACTGAGTCAGTCCCGTTATTCTGAACCTCAACCCATTCTCGACCAGTATCAGTACCAGGGACATCATACATCACCTCTGTAAAGACAACTTGCGCATGGGTCACTATTGGGAACAGACACAGCGCAACAAGACACATAAAACGTATTATCATTTTCATACAAGTTTGTGATACAAAGAAACCGCAGCAATAACGCCGTGGCTTCTTTCTGAAATTATTTATTTTGAATGGCAACTTTAATCTTTAAAACATCTGACTCAACTGCGTTCAGACGATTACCATGCTCATTAACAACAACGCCCTGAAGGGAATCGAATTTACCTTCGAGGGTTTCGACTTGGTGAGAAACTTTTTCAAGACCCTTTTCAACTTTTTCCAACCTAACCTCAACATTCCCCAACCTTACATCTATTTTTTCGAGGTGAGTCTCAATCTTTTTGGTTCGTGACTCAAGGCGTTCAAAACGCTTATCAACCTCATTGAAGCGCTTATCGACTTCATTGAAGCGATTATCCATTTGCAACTGTATTGCAGTAAAACGCGTATCCATCTCAGAATGCACAGACGTAAATCCATTCTGGACCATGATCGCAAGATCATTGATAGTTAGTTGTTTTTGAACACTTTTTTTCGCAATAGGTTTCCTCTTGATTACCATAGTTCGCCCATTATACCGCAAACAAAAAACCTATCGCAAGGTTGTGTGATAGGTTTTTTTACAGAACAACACTTAAAAAGATACAGTGTCCACCACCCCTACTGTTTAAGGGCTTCAATACCAGGTAATGTGCCATTCGCAAGGAAATCGAGCATTGCTCCACCACCCGTTGACACGAAGGTAAACTTGTCGAGAAGACCAGCATTTCGTACAACCGCAACCGAATCAGCTCCACCCATAACTGAATAAGCCCCACTTTCAATAATCGCCTGAGCTATACCCTCAGTACCACTTGAAAAACCATGCTCATAATCCCCCATCGGACCATTCCATAAAACAAACTTTGCACCGGCGATTGCATTTGCAAACTGAGCAACAGTCTCGGGACCAATATCAACAATCCTATCAGCCACATCAACTGATTCTATTCGACGAATGTCGTTTCCATATGAATTAGTAGCAACCACATCTACGGGGGTTATCACTTTAAGGCTAGAGATAATCGGGCTTAGGTTCACACGAGATTTTGAGACAAGCGATGAACCAACCTCATACCCCTTTTCTTTGAGTAAATCGTTTGCAAGAGCACCGCCAACAAAAACCGTATCTGCCAAGTCGAGAAACTTGAGCATGAGCGGAAGCTTTGTATCAAATTTTGCACCGCCAAGGACGAAAACAAATGGGTGTGGCGGATTAAAAGCACACGATAGTTTTTCAATTTCCTCACAGAGGAGTGTGCCCGCATACGCAGGGAGTAATTTTGGCAACAAAACGACAGAAGCGTGTTCACGATGACATACTGAAAACGCGTCATTGACGTACGCATCAGCAACCGCCGCAAGCTCTGTTGCAAATACGGAACTATTTGCCTTTTCACCATCAAAAAGACGAAGGTTTTCAAACATAACAATGTCACCATCCTTCATATCATGGGCAGCGGAACGTAACTCATCCATACCTTCCACAAGACGAACCGGGTAATACCCGCTGATAAATTTTGCAACACCGGAAAGTGAACTGGTGTCTGCATTTTCAATATGGCTCAAAATAATGATGCGAGCACCCGCTTCACGAAGCACACTAATAGTAGGGAGTGATTGATTAATACGAAACGGATCACGAACCTCGTTATTGATGACCGGCACATTTAAATCAAGGCGAACGAGCACCTTTTTACCCTTGAGAGACCCAATATGATCGGAGAGTTTTTTGAAATTATTTAACATACGAAATTATTTTTGTTATTGCTTCTTTATTGACACTCATGCGCCCAATAAGAAGTCCGTCAGCATCCCCCGCTCCAATAATCGCCTGCGCCGCAGCATCATCAACAGATCCACCGTACAGCACTGGGATATTGAAGGCTGTCTCTTTGCCAACAATCTCTGAAAGAACTTTTTTAATATAAATGACCATCTCATGAATAAGGGTTGGTTCCATTGCGCCACCAAAGGCTTTACCTATTGCCCACACCGGTTCATATGCAACGATGATAGAATCAATTTTTTCTTTTGGAATACCGGCAATCGAGCCCAAGAGTTGGTTTTTGATCTCGGCAAGATACTTTCCATCAACATCACGAGCTCGTTCACCAACACAAACAATAGGTGTCATACCAGACTCAATCACAAGCACCGCTTTACGGGCAATGACGGCATCAATTTCACCTTGTACGCGCCTTTCGGAATGACCAACAATTACGTACTTTGCACCTGAACTTTCTACGGCATTTGCAGAAATGCCACCCGTATATGAACCAGATGCTTCCTGAAAAACATCCTGTGCACCAAGGTAAACTGCTTTTTTTGATCCGGAACCCAAGAGAGCGAGAAAAGGTGCGGGAACGGCAGCGATCACAACCGCTTTCTTTTGTTTCAAAGAAGCCCTTGAAAGAGCACCAAAAAGCGTCTTTGCCTCAGCAATAGAATTAATGAGCATCTTCCAATTACCCACGATGTAAAACTTTTTTGAATGTTTAACCATAACCTGGATTATACCTCATTCACACAAAAAAACCTGACACCGTATCCTGGTCAGGTTTTTTTGTGTGACATCATAATTCACGCCACGATATAACATTATAGCTATCTGCAGCTAAGGGAAAATCTGGGGGAGGGTTATATAAAAGGTTCGCGTCGTATATTACCGTACGATTCGTGTAGCCCGTACCATTCGTGTAAGCAAATCCATAACGTTGATTTGAACAAATACTTCCATACACAGTAATAGTACTTCGAACGTATTCAGCGCCACAATTTGCAACATATGAATACCTTCCAACCTTACCGCTCTTTGCCAAAAGAGTAGCGTCAATTCGTTGTGTATTAAGACTCTTGAGGCCCACGATAACATTCCCCTGTGCGATAAGAGCGAGGACATCCTGACCATCATAATTGGTATACAATACATTACTGTTCACAGTGATGTGTCTGAGGTCGCCCACGTTCTCTGGAACCCCTGCGGCAGCAATGGTGATACGTGCAGTATTAATCTTTCCCTCAACCCACAAATCATCTTCCACAAAAATAATACCATTCGCCGGATTAGTAAAAGTACCTTGGAAAACAAGCCTTGCAGCATCAATACTCCACGTTCCCCAATCAACCTGACTACCTGTATTTGAACAACCACTAGGAGCAGGCACCAAGCCCTCAACCCTGTAGACATCAAAGGTGTCATTTGTCTTTAAAACAATTTTAAAACCAAGTTTTCCTGAAGGAAAAAAATATCGCCCATTCGCAACCGCCTTTGTCTTAAGCGATGCTAAATCACTTGAAAAACCAGCAAAATCAATTGCAGGAACAGGAAATTGTCTACCTGCCTCAAACACATCAGTACGTGCTGCAACACTCGTTGGTGGGGCCTCCCCTGTTACTACACCGTCGGAATCATCATATGAACCCGTAAGTGGAGGTGGTTTCACGTGTGTATGAACACCAAATTCATTTATTCCACCATGATCAGCATCGTCATACGAAGAAACAGCACTGCTTACCACATTGTGAGCCAATCCATCAAGACGAATACCTCCGTTCGAGTGAACAGGGCCAAATATTTCCGTCCCTTCTCCAAAACGCATCTTGTCATTTGCCACAAATGAGTACTTTGAAAGCGATGGTATCGCAAGTTTTGCTTCAATAGTACGCACTACACTTGAACCCACTATAGAACCAGTCGACTTTACAGTAACGACCGTCGAACCAACAATGGGTGGAGTAACCGTAAGTTTAAATGTTCCTATAATATTTCCATAACCGTCATATTGATTATGAACATAAGGACCGGTTGATGTTGCTCCTTGGCCATCAGTAAAATCAACTGGAGCATGTGCTAAATGCCACCGGTAGTACTCAATGCCTGCTTCAGCGAGATAGAAGGCTCGTTCACGTTCAAAAAGCGCGTCTGCTTGTCGCAAACCACTTGCCGCCCACATGATAATGGCGGACGATATAACAATTCCTATTGAAGAAAAAACAAGTACCGCAATCGTTAAAAAACCCACTGATTGTCTTTGATATGTGGACATACAATTAGTAGTTGTCTTTTAACGTACGCATCGTTACTCGCGACGAAAAAGTGATTAAACGTAAACCTTGCTGAGAGGGAAACGCAATCGGTAGCAATAACTCAACAGAACGTATGGCAGTAGCATTCATTGGATATGCCATCTGTGTATTATTTGAATCAAAGTAATTAAATAAGGTTGATGACGTAGCGTAAAGATGAGTGATGATTATGGATTTTATTTCAGCCGCACTGTTGTACACAAGGGGTGTTCCCGATGGTTTTGTCACCCCTTTTTTAAATGAACCTCCCTCAATGAAATAACGATAACGCTCCTTGAGATTGTCATTGTCTACATCAGAGTAAAAAGTAAAAGCAGTTGATGACGCGAGAAGAACAGGGTATGCACCAAGAGATGATGGCGACATAATACGCGCTTCTTGTATAAACTTTTTAATAGCAATACGCGCCTCATCATTTGCCGCAAGGCTGTTACGTAGCATCGTTCCCTGTGAAAAGATGTTTGCCATAAGGGGCCAAACTGAGGAGGAAATAACAACAAAAATACCTACTACAACAAGTATTTCGAGCAACATCATTCCCTTTTTTTTGTGTTCAAAATAATTCACAGTCATGTATTTAAGATGCATCAAGATTAACCGTAGTTGATTGCCAATCCATTGTCACGGGAACAAATATACTTGCGGGGGTGTATCCAGAAGCGTTTACAGAAACAGAATAATTACCTGTTGAAAGGCCATCGAAGTATACCTGACCATGAGGAGTGCATTCGGAGGCAAAGGAGAGAAAAACGTCACTTAAAATAGGTGTCATTGCCGGAGAGCCTGTTGAAAGATACGCTTTGTATCGATGATATCTCATGTGCGCATTTATCGGCGAAACATCCATATCTGACAATGTATAGTATGTTCCGTTTGTGCCATCAGGCCCAATAAAACCCGTCGTCGATGAGGCAATATTATCAGCACTTTCAATTTGAAAACGAACACTCGTCGAAGCAGATTGACCGAGAGGTGCCCATGATATGGCGTAGAGGGTTGTTGATGACAAACCAACATCGAACCAAGACGACACAAGGTTGCCTTCTGAAACATAGTCCCCAAAAACCTTTTTCAAGACAAGACCTCCAACTGGGAAAAAAGTTTCAACGTTGCCGTCATTGGTAAAGTACATTGACGAGTCACCCGCATTTACTTGACCCGCTCCCCCATCCCAATTTGTCTGGCGTATAAACCCACGGTTTGTGATATTGGTATATGTATCAGCACCGTTCTGTATAGTTACGGTTGCATTAGAAACAGGTAAGAGCGAGGATGAATCCCTCACCGTTACGAGGAGGGCTTTTGCGGAAAGAGTTTTTGCAACAACACCAACACTTGTATGTGAATCAGGTAAGAGCGACACAGGTAAGGTCGCAATGGTGCCCGCAACAGCGTAGGGTGACCCAAGTGCGATTGAGTAAGAATCCCACTCTAAACCAGGCAAAGAAACCACCCCAGACGCATCGGTTATATGTGTCTTGTTATATTTATACGTATTAGGTGTTGTACCAATATATTTTGAGCCTGTAATTGTTACAGGAACATTCGGAACTCCAGCACAAGTGTTCGTTTGAGTTTTTACCGTCATCGATGATACCTTGTCGATAGCGAGGGTAAGCTGTGTAAGAGTACCCGAAGCAATTGTTGCATCTGGAATAACAGGAAAAGGAAGTAGGCCTGACGATGTTGCAGAGGTTGAACTTGAATAACCCCCTTTTGTTGCACTGATACGGTAAGCAAATGGTGCAGGAGGAACATCCACCACTTGGAAAACACCCATGTTATTTGTTTCATCCGTAAAAGAAATAGCCGATGTTGCCGTTGACTGTATACTCACACTCGCCTGAGGTACGGGGAGTCCATTTGCATCAATAACCTTTACAAAAAGGGCGCCATTACCAGACGTTGTTTCAAGACTTTTTGGAGCAACAACTGTTGTTATTTTAAGAGGTGAAAAAGAAAGGCATGATGGACACCCAACACTCATTTCGACAAGTTTATAATCTGCAGGAGATGTATCTTGTGGAGTGCCAGTAAACGTACCATCAAAAGGATCATCAATGTTTCGGATTGTCGTTGTGGCCACAAGCACAATACCAGAACGAGTCACCGTCATAACGCGTGGAATGATACCCGATGGAATACCGCCAACAATACCAACCGACGCAAATGGTACATTGCGAATAAACTCGCTCCGTTCAAGTATAAAATCAGTCGCGATCGTCCTCGTTCGATTATTGGTTGTAAAACGGATAGCCGCAGCATATGCCTGGTATACCCCCACCACAACAATAACAACAACTGCTATTGAAATTATCATTTCAATAAGCGTAAATGATTTTTCACCAGTACGATTCTTTTTTAAAAAGGAAAAGGTGTGATTGTTGAAAAACATACGTGTACATAGTACATCAATCACCCACATATCGCACCCATACAATAACAAAATCACCCTCCTTTTATGTAGGAAGGTGATTTTGTTATTGTGTGTATCCTAACTCAGACTACTGAACCTCGTTCCACGACTGAACCTTCAAACCCTGACCAGAATTCGTTAGTGGAATAGTGAAACCAGATAAGTCTGCTGTGTTCCAAACAACTGAGCCCGTACCAGTTACACTAACGCTCT
Source organism: uncultured bacterium (assembly GCA_903842365.1). Lineage (GTDB taxonomy): Bacteria > Patescibacteriota > Minisyncoccia > Phycocordibacterales > UBA6065 > CAIMLU01. Next base: position 14,515 of record CAIMLU010000001.1, on the reverse strand, counting down.
GATCAGCAGCAGCTGCATATATGGAAGCAAGGTAAGTATTGACATAACCTATCGGAGCAACTGCGATCACGTCTGAATAATCACCATCAGCCAATTCAATTGGGGGACTGTCTGTGCTTGTAGAGTCTTCCGTAGCAGTTGAAAGTAAAAGGATTTTACCAACCCCAAAGGTCCTAACTTTTCCATCTCGCAAAGCAATGTAATCATCAGAAATGATTGCGTAATTTTTTGCACTATCTACAACATTTATGCTTGTCACAAGGCCATTATCAGGATCTGTGGAAAAATTAGGAGAAGAAACACTGCCACTTACCCACAATGATCCTGTCAAAGTAATGCTACTACCTTGTTTAAGGATAATATTACCATTAACCTTCTTTGGACCAATGGTTAGATTTTCACCCGTCTCAACCGTAACATCACCTTCAATTACACCACCAGAGAGCGCTTCATTTTTAACCGCATCAATTGATGCTTGTGGAATATTGAGCGTTTCAGGGTTTGGGTTTGGACGTGACGTATCACATACCTTATTATTCTCAAAACCCTCCTCACAGAATACAGGTCCGATAGCATTAATTCCCACAGCCCTATTTGTATAAACACTGCCCTTAACAGTAGTGGTTGAATCAGGGTTTATTACAGCCCTTGAAACACCAGCGGTGAATATCGAGTTTCCATTTGCTGTAAATTCAATACTGCTTCTATTTGTTGAAGAGACCCCAATGGTTCCGGATTGGAAATTACCGACACTTGTTTTTTGATTAACTCGATCAGCATTAAACGCATATCCAAGCCTAGAAATCGCAAAATTATTAACTGCTGAGGTGTTGCTACTATCAAGCACAATCCAATACCATAGAGATTCATGAAGTATTGGACTTGATGAGAGAGGCACTTCAATCCACTTAGGCGCAGCAACTGTTAGTGGAACCAATGATGAGGAAATGGTACCACTTGCAAGTATGGCGGTAGTGCTTGGTTTACCACCAAAATCAGGTACGATTTTTACAGTAATATTAGCGGGGGATCCTCTCTTTGATAGGCGAACAGAAACAGAGCGAAGGACCATGGAATTTATGCTGTTAAATCGTGTACCAATATCCTCTGATACCGAAGCATTACCGAATGTAAGACTTGTAGAAGAAATTCGAGGATCAGACCAAAAAGGCGTTACCGAAAACTCCCCAACCCCAACCACGTCACCCCCTACAGTAGAAAAAGCACTGATTACAACTGGACCACCTGAGGAAACACCGCCTTTTACCTCAATTGTACCTCGAGGGCCACCCGACGGGTCAGCCGTTCCAACCCCTACAAAATGAAAATCCATTTTGGAAGTTCCTGTTTGGATACCATAATTACCAAGACCAAAACTGACGCCCGCAGCAACGTTTGCTTGAGTGCTTCGATATGTTCCGTTTGAAACAGCCTCGGATGATATAACGGTACCATTCGATCCAGACGTTGTTCGCACAGTTGCAGTACTTGAGCCGATAGTAAGGGTTTCTAAGGGTTGAACAACTCCACCACTCTTAATCCTACTAACAGTATCTTCAAGCGCAGATTCCGATGTGATGTAACCCTGTTTCGATGAAGACTCTTCCCTTACCGCTTTTGTTTCACGGAAAATATTATCCGACAAACCACTGATAACAACAGTGCTTGCTACAAGAAAGAAAATAAGTGCGACAACGAGAACGTATCCGCGACCCTTCTTTTTCTTACTCGATGTATGATCCTCGCAATGTGTATGTACCATAAAAATTTAATGCTGCTATTAAAGACGTATCCCGTGGCCTAACAGTCATTTCAACCCGTACCGCCGATGAACTCGCGGTATCAAAAGGTTTAAATGTTAAGTTAGACACTACTATACCATCGGGAGTAAGATCACCAAGATACGCACCGTTGAAATCGGTTGCGACGACATCACCTCGCATGTAAAACGAAGTTTCGTCATATGTCCCGTCTGGTTTACGTATTTGTAAGATCAATTTACCCGGATGCGTATTGATAATGCTTCGAACAAGATCAATTGATGCTGCACGTTTTATATCTCTAGAGAACCTACTGAATGCTGTCATTGCAGCCGAGTTCAAGTTGAAATAAACAAACGATTCCTTTTGCATTTTTGCAACCGAAAGAGACGTGTCGACGAGAAGTGTTATGAGAAGCGCAACGAGCGTCGCATACACAACCATCTCTATAAGAGTAGAGCCTCGAGACTGTTTCGTCAAATTAAAGTTTAATGACATATGTTTCATAGTGAATAGTACTTGTTGCATCTTGCCATAACCAAGAGACATCAAGAGTTGCTTTGCGTGTATTTGGATCAATTATTCCACCACTCGATACAATCGGACCACTAGGAAGCAAACTTGAACGTTGCACCTCACTCAACTTAAAATGCCTATGAAAAACACCATCAACAACTTCGGGTGTACTTGTTGCGGTCCAAGATGCTATTTGGAGGCTGAAGTAGTAATCAGTATCAAGGGGTATAGAGGAAAAACTCGACCACCCACTATCACGTAGGTATCGAATGATTTCAATACCCTCTTCAGCCAAGAGCTGGCCTTTAATCTGAAGCGTATTTCTGTTGTGAAACTTCGACAAGCCAATAAACGTAGATTCGAATGAAATAAAAGCTGTTGCAAAAATACTTGCAACGACGATAACTTCGATAAGGCTTGATCCTTTTTTTGTATGCATGCCAATAAATTATTGAATACTGATGAGTCCTGTACCCTGAACATTAATGGTTCGACCAAGTGACGCATCTGATCCTGAATACAATCGAATAACTCCCGATGTAGCAACCGTCCCTGTCACTCGATAAAATACAAATTCAGGTACAGTTGTCGTTGCAATAATGGTTGAACCAAAATGGAACTCTCTATTAGTAGATACACCTGAGACAAAAGATGATCCTTTAAAAAAAGTAAATCGATCAGAATCAATACGCACACCATACTGACTGCCACCAACCGACGAAAGGGTTTTTGAACGAGCGTCACGCAACGTACTCACAATCATGTACACATTGCTATCAAGCGCCTCTTTTCGTGAGTATGAAATAAAAGCAACAATAGACAACGTTGAAAGTGTTACCAAAATACTGGTAGTGACGACGATTTCTGCAAGCGTAAACCCACGAGAATATATGTTGGGCATACTATATTTTATCAGAAAGTGAGTAGATTGGAGAAATCATCGCAATGGCAAAGAACCCGACGGCAACACCAATCGTAAGCATGAGAATTGGTTCAATGATGCTTGAAAGGTCCTTTGTTTTCTGATCAACCTCTGCTTCATAGTAAGTAGCAACTTCAAAAAGCACGTTTGATAATGTACCGGTCTCTTCGCCGACCCCAATCATTTCCCCAACGAAAACAGGATAAATATCCTCACGTGAAATAAAGAGAGGGGCAAGCTCAACACCTTTTTCAACCCTCCCCGCAAGCTCTTTGAGCATTTCTTTATAATAATGGTTCTGAACAACATCGGCCGCAATCGCTAACGCACCAACAATATCCACACCTGAAGATATGAGTGATGAGAGTGTTCGGGTAGCGTGTGCGGAATTAACCTCTTTGACCATGGTGCCAATGACGGGCAACTTTAGTGCGACAGTATCTATGAATCGCTTCCCTATTCGACTCTTAAAGGCGAGCACCGCCATAACCACAAACGCAATGATGAGAGCAACAAAGAGCAAGAGGTTTGCTTGAACCCAATCACTTGTAACAATAATCACCCTTGTGATTAAGGGTAATTCAACATTAAAACCTTTAAAGGTTTCTGTTAATTTTGGTATGACGAAAATAAACATGAGAACACCGACAACACACATAGCAATCAAAATAACCGTCGGATACATCATGGCACCTTTCACTTTTTTCGCGAGCATGTGACTCTTTTCCATTTGCTCTCCGACAATTTTAAGTGACCCAGCCATATTTCCACTCTCTTCACCCGCCGCAACCATGGCAGTCATGACAGGTGGAAATGCATCGTTATGTGCCTTGAGCGCCTGTGAGAAAGGGGTTCCTTTGTTTAAATCGTCTCCGATTGCCTCAAGAATATTTTGGAAATTCTTACTTCTTGTTTGGCGAGAAAGGACCGTTAAGGCACGGGCAAGTGGCAACCCTGCCGTAAGCATCGCTGCAAGGTTTTTTGCAAAGAGGATTTTGTCGTCAACTTTAATCCCCTTACCAAACGAGAACGAGAAACCGTTCACGCTACCCTTTTTTATTTCTTCAACAGAAAGAACTGTTTCGCCTTTTGCCTGAAGGTCTTTATAGAGAGCGAGCTTGTCTTCTGCTTCTACTTTTGCAGTGTATTCCTTGCCCGAATGGATAGCTTTATATTTATATGTTGCCATAAGTGAATGAAATGTGATTTGAATATTATTCCGTAACGACACGAAGAACCTCTTCAATCGTTGTTTTGCCTTGAATGGCAAGAAAAACACCGTCCTCTATCATCGTAACCATCCCCTCTTTTTTTGCCTGATCCTCAACATCTGTGGCCGTAGCACCTTTCATAATCAAGTCTTTGATACTTGGTGTCACTCGCAACACTTCATGAATACCAAGGCGGCCCTTGTAACCATCAGGAGCTTCGGTTGATGGTACGGGAACCCCTATCTCGACGTCTGACCACGTACCTTGTGGACCAATAACATTTTCTTCTTTTAGGAGCCCCATCATGCGATCAAGGTTAACGATTTTTCCGAGCGCTTTTATCTCAGCCTCTGTAAGCTTTCTCTTTTCTTTTGAGAGGTGAAGCTTTCTGATAAGACGTTGACCGATGACAACCGAAAGAGTTGAAACAAGAAGGAAGGGTTCGATCTTCATATCCAAAAGACGTGGGATTGCTCCGGCGGCAGAGTTTGTGTGAAGCGTTGAGAGCACCAAGTGTCCAGTGAGGGCAGCGTTAACGCCGAGTGACGCTGTTTCACCGTCACGAATTTCACCCACCATAATAATATCAGGGTCCTGACGAACAAGGGTACGAAGACCAACCGAAAAAGTAAATCCAATATCAGGACGAACTTGCGTCTGGTTGACGCGAGGCATTTGGTATTCAACGGGATCTTCAACGGTCGAGATGTTCACATCTGGAGTATTCAAGATATCGAGAAGTGTATAAAGCGTTGTTGATTTTCCAGAACCTGTGGGACCAGTCGCAAGGATCATACCTGTTGCGAAACCAGTTGCCTCGTGGATACGTTCAAGGGCCAAACCATGGAAACCAAGATGCTCGAGCGTAAATCCACCACCACCTTCACGGAGGACACGCATAACGGTTTTCTCACCGTAGTACGTTGGTAAAATCGAAACACGGAACGATACTTTTTCGTCGTTTAAATCAATTTTGAAACGACCGTCCTGCGGAAGACGTTTTTCGTCGAGTTTCAATTTTGAAAGCACTTTAATACGAGCGGTGATCGATGTCTCTGCGCTCTTTGGCAAAATCATCGCATCATGAAGAAGACCGTCGATTCGATAACGAACAACAAGTTCTTTTTCCTGGGGCTCGATGTGAATATCTGATGCAGACTGGAGAATAGCGTGCTTTAACAACGTATCAACAATACGAATGACGGGCATATCATCGGCAAGTTTCTTTAAATCAGACTCACTCGCCCCCCCTGCCACTTCTTCTGAAATTGTTTTGATCGAATCAGCCTCATTTTTAATAAGATCACCGAATTCTGCCTTGAGACTTTTCTGATACTGAATGAGAGCGCTCTTCATCGAATCAGCATCCGTAAGTCGCGGAACAATACGCAAGTTGACTTTCTTTTTTATAAACTCGATTGCAGAAAGATCGTTTGGATCAAGCATCGCAACCTCAAGCGTTTCTGCATCCTTTTTATACGCGATGATATTATTCTTTCGAGCAATTGGTTCGGGAATGAGAGATAGGATCTCGAAATCAATATGGATAGTCCTTAAATCAACAAAAGCAATACCTGATGCTTTTGCAATAATTTTTCGGACATCATCGTCAGACATCTTGCCCATCGAAACAAGTGTTTTGGTAAGAGAAGTGTTTTTGTCTTTTGCTTCCTTTACAGCAAGGAGAACGTCAGCCTTTGACACAAGGCCAGAGTCTATGACAAACGTTTGAAAATCCTTTTCGTTGATGAACATAATGGCGTCAGTTATTGCAATAGATTATATCACGAAGCATGAAACAAAAATCACCCCCATTCGGGGTGAATTTTTTATTGCGAAATGTTGACTCATTATTTACTTATACAACACAACCGTTTGTGCAATAGGGTTATCCTCCCCAATACAATTAATCTCGGCACGGAGGTTTTGTTGTACAGGAGTATCGATCAGCCAATTATCAAGGACGACGCTTGCATTGTTATCATATGCAACATTAACCACCTTTCCATTTTCAGTATTTACAGCAACAACACCCTCCTTCACTGAATCAATAACACCAACAACGATGTTAAGGGGGATATTTTTTTCTGGGTGAACAATCCTAAATGCATTCATATCTGTATTTCTACTCAAAACCATCACCTTAACCTGAGACAAAGAAGCATCATATGTTGCCACGAGAATATCGCCCACCCGAGGAACTGTGCCAGAAGATCGAGTAAAAAAACGAGTTTCCTTATTCACGGAACAAGAATGCACTTTAGCGTCTAATGATGTGAGCGAAACTGAATCACGACCAATCAACAAAGAGTAACCAGACAACGTTTTTAAAGGTTGAGCAGAAGGCTTAATGACGTCTGAGGATGAAGCATGAATATTGTTCACATTTCCAATATCAGTAGTTTGTGGTTTTAATGCAATGAACCAAGTAATGGCAATAATCACACAGGCACATCCGAGAGCTAAAAGATACTTTTTCATAATTAGTTATATCGAATACGAGCAGTAATAACATACTGATTACACCACCAGCTGCTAGGGCAAGCCATAGATGCATTCCCGCCATTGCAGAAGAAGGACATGCTACACACACCGGTTGCTGGATTGTATGAAGAATTTAACGCACCCCCTATGATACCGTAGGGATCTGCAGGTTCACATGCTACAAAGGTTTTTCCTGTTGGAAGACTTACTGATGATGGTGGTGAAGTCTGACCCGTACAGGTTAGATTCGCAGTACCACGAACAGTGTTTCCATCAACAAACTGGGCCGAAGGGCATGAGCCGCCTGTACAGGACTGACTTGTTACTGGTTTTGCCATAGTACAGGCTGAATCTACAGCAGGAGAACCATCACTCTGGTTTACACACGTAACGCTTCTTGTTTGTGAACAACCAGCAGAACAAGAACCCCATGATCCTGTTGCCCAGGAATAACCACCATAACAGTTCATGACAGCAGTCGATTTTACTGTCCCGTTTGCACATTGAATTGGTTGCTGACCCCCCATACAGGCTGAATATGAGTATGGGTTTGTGTATGTTTGAAAGCTGTCAACTGATGTAGAGCAACCCGCAGCGCTTCCAGGGGTGCTATACGTTATATTGGCACAGATTCCCTGAACTGTTCCAGAACACGATGCAAAAGCTTTGCCGGCAGGAACAGGCCCCGTTGCAGCAACAACTCCAACATGGGATGCACAAGAACCGGTGGCCGCTGCACATCCATATATCCCTGCACAAGACATTGATCCAACCCCTCCTATATTTGCCTCACAAAGAGAACTGCTTACAGGGTTTCCATTATCAGAACAAGTACGACTTATTATTCCACCAGAACAAGCGCCCCATGCTCCCCACGAATAACTATGATTTACTGAACAGACAGAACTTGATCCTGCTGATGGAGACCATGAACCGAGCGCCGCAGCGGTACCACCTGAACAGGTTGAGGTAAAGTTTGCAGGACAAGTAGCAGGATAGTTTACTGTGGCCTTCGTATTTGAACTACACGTATCCCCATTTGAACTAGCAACACACACGCCTGACGCCGCACACCCTGAGACACATGAATTAAATGGACCAGGAGTAACATTCCATGAAGCGCCAGAACAGGTTGAGATAGCGGCTGAACACACTGCACCTACTGGCGCATTTGTAGAATACGACGTACATGAACCACCAGATGCGGTGTTGCCACAGGCACCAACACCACAACAAATGTTTGTTGAACATGACTGAGATACAGTGGGTTTTGATGCAGCGTTACAGAACGTATCCGCTACGGTTGTTCCTGTACCATTACTTGTCTTACAAACAACAGTACGTGTTTGTGAACCAGTACCACAGGCGCCAGTACAAGCACCGTAGGCACCAGTTGACCACCCATATGCAGTACATGAAGCACTTGCACCTGGGGTTGGTGACCAAGTTCCATTGAAACAGGTTGAAGTTGTGCCTACGGGACAAGCAGCATCTTGGACTGAGGCGGAAGAATACGACGTGCACGAACCACCAGATGCGGTCAAAGGACAACCACCTGTTGCGGCGCAAGGTACTGCAGGATTAACCGTACATGAAGCATTAGCACCTGGGGTTGGTGACCAAGTTCCATTGAAACAGGTTGAAGTAAAGTTTGCAGGACAGGTGTTTCCAAAGGCGACAGATGAGGTGTTGTTTGAAGAGCAAGTACCACCAGATACGGTTACACCACATGCGCCAGATGCGGCGCAGCTTACCGCACACGTCGATATCGATACACCTGCTGGAGGATGTGTGAGGAATGAGGTAAAGTCTGTGTTTAAACTTGCTGGGATAAAGTAATCATTTGTTGCATGGGTATTTGTAATAGTTGCACAAATGGAATTATCTAAAGAGTAGTACTGGGTAGCGCCTGTACCATGATTGATACGGTATGAAACAGAACCGGCATAGGCAGTTGTAATTGATACAAAAAAAAGCGTAGCAACAAAGACTGTACGAAAGAGGGATTTCATACAGATTATTATACACTTTTTTTCTTATGGTGTGTGGATAAAAAAAATACCCCCTCAGAGGGGTATTTTTTTTATCCACTTTCCTATCGTGTCTTTAACTGTTCGAGGAGTTTTACCTGCTCTTCAATGGTAAGAACTTTAGGTTTAGTCATAATAACAGTTCCTGATGCGGTAAGGGTCTTAACATCGACAGGCTTCGCAAGTTGTTCGAGGAGTTTTACCTGCTCTTCAATGGTAAGAACTTTAGGTTTAGTCATAATAACAGTTCCTGATGCGGTAATGGTCTTAATATCGACAGGCTTCGCAAGTTGCTCGAGAAGTTTTTTTTGTTCTTCAACAGTAATAGGTTTCTTTGAAGCACTCACCGTATTCTCTTCTTGATGTGGTGCGGTGCTACCTGGCTGAACAACATAGAGAGCAACCGCAATGGCAAGAAACGCAATCACCGCAAGTACTATTTTTATAGATTTTGACATAAACGTAATGGTTTTTTAAAATTCTTGATAATGTGGATCGGCGACCGTTGGGTTTATCGTCACAACAATGCTATGAGTGAGACTACCTGATGCTGCTGTCACCGTAACGGTTCTTGCCCCTGTAAATGGACCCGATGAACGGAGCTGGAGTGCTGTACCACCGTTTGCTCCAAGAATAGTTATCGTAGGGTTCAATTCATATGTTCTAATTGGCGCTAATCTATTTCCAAGGAAGTATGTTCCCGTCGTACTTGCATCAAGCGCCGGTAACAACGGAGAAACTGAGATATCTACATCATCTGTAAACCCACCTATTGGTGAAACAAAGAATTCCATGTCATCGCTTGTTGTTGTAGCTGGAGACAAGAACTGTATTTTAGCTGTTGATGGTCCTGTGAATCCGAAGTCAGGAGGTTGCGGTTGAACCCCAAGGGTTGTTGTTGACACATTACCGTTTGTACACGAAAGCTCATAATCATACGTTGTGGTTGTAGCCCCATCCGTGTCCAAAGCACCTGTATACGCTGAACTCGATGACGCTATTCCCGGTAAGGTTGCAAACGGAGTCCCGAGCAACGATGTTTTAGAAAGTGCGCACGTTTGACCTGTCGGCATATTTATCAAATTATAGGCAAGCTCGATATCGGAACTGTGTTGAACGATTGCACCGTTTGCGAGCGTGGCACCATTCGATTTTGCAACGAGATTTGCCGCACCACCCAAACGGACACCATCAGCACCAGCAATATCGAAAGACGTCCAACCGACAACGTCTGAACCCCAACCATAACCGAGAAAGGCACCCGATGTTGAAGCCACAATAGTGTGATTGGTGCCACCAAGACTTATCCAACCATCCCAACCATCACCGTTTGAAAGTGCTCGGGCCCAACCACGCAATGTTGAACCGTTCTTTTCCGCATCAACGGAATATGTTCCGGAGCCAGAGGGAAAACCTGAAAGACAGGTTACTCCTAGCGGACAACCAAATTGGATCCACCCAATATTTGGCGACCATGCAAATCCATTTAAAGTACTTGAGGCATTAATAGTGACACCGTAATTTACCCCACTACATGATGCGACTGAAACATTGGTACAATTGAAACTGATCCACCCAATATTTGATGACCATGCCCATCCAGTCAGATTATGTTCAGTCCCTGCAGATGCAAAAGAAAGAGGAAGAAGAATGAAACCGAGAACAAAGAGAAACTTTTTCATACAAGAACCATTGTATCTCTTCTTGCGCAAAAACAAAACCCCACTTTCTGTGGGGTTTTGTTTATTTGATTTAGTGTTCTTTGACCGTTACATTGTTTGGTGACTTATCTAGAAATATCGGATCCTTTCCCGAAGAACTCATTGGGCACGAGTGTGTTATGTTGTATTCGTTTTTTACTGATACATCAAGCGTATATGTGTAATCACTCGTCTTTGGTATACCCTTTGAAACTTTCACCGAGAGAGTTGGTTCACTAAAGATGACAGCTGTTCCCGATTGAGGGTACATATACTCTGGAGCGACGATACCGTTCCAAAGATATGAGACGGCATCTGTCATAAGTGATCCATTTGAGAGTAATCTTGCCGTAAAGGTGAGGCGCTGTGGTTTTATAACTTCACGAACCTCTATTTTTACAGGTACAGAGGCCGCACTAAATCCTTCTATAATCTGGAATGGAGTTTCTCCAGAGCCACAGTTTAGAGAAAAACCTGGACGGCATATGTTGCTTGAGTCAAGTTCTGTTCCGTCTTCACAAACCCTAGGGGCAGGACAGTTTTCACCCTGAGGGCAAGTAGGGTCACTAGTGGGTGTACGTGGACCAGGTCCGCACGGTTCTGGCTCATTAGCAGGTCGTGTAGCGCCACATGAACAATCGGCTCCGTATGTTCCCGAATTTGTGGTACCGCAGTTGTTTGCAGGTGATGTACATGGGGTGCCGGGGGTACAAGAAGAAGATCCAACCGTCACCGAATTCCACGCGATGACAGTAGTGGCTACTCTTTTGTCTGTCACCTCTGTTCTGAACCAATATGCACCATCTGAAGTTCCAACTGGGATGGTGAAGGTTCGAGTAAGGGTCGCGGATGATCCTGGTGCTGATATATCGTTTTCTGCAGCACCAACTGAAGTAGCGGTTCCAATATCACCATTCTTGTCACCAGTACCGAGGCTTCGAATAGTTGCCCTGTTGAGGTCTCCATCAGAATCAGTATATGATCCGGTGATAGTTACAGAAGCTCCTGGTAGAACGGTTGAAGGAGAAAATGAGAGGGATGCGGTGGGGTTGTGGGTAGATACACTGGATACACAATAAGCGACCAATTCTGTATCAACATTCATAACAATTGATCCAGTTGTATCTGTCGAGACTTGTACCCCTGTTGCTTTGTTTTTCCAATCAACAAAGTCATATCCTCCTGCGAGAGTAATTTGGAAGGATGCTGCACTTCCAACATCATATTGTCCACCACCGACGAATGGACTTCCTCCACATGAAGTAGATGAAAGTGTGAGAGTCTTTTTATAGATACAAGGGAGAGTGCCGTTGTAGTTTGAGGCGGCAGCATCAACGCATTTTCCAGCATAGGTACATGGTAACAGTTGCCCAACATTATTTGCGTTTGAATCCGTACAGGTCTTTGGTCTAGAATCACATTTGAGTGATTTTGGAGAGCCCACAATAAAGGGGTTATCACTATTGTTTATACCAGATCCATCTTTACCTATAGCATAGATATAAATACTGTGATTTTGCCCATCCTTAAGAGAATCTGGGGTAGGAATACCAAAACCATGATTACCAGGAATACCAAACGCATTATTTACATCAGGCCTACTTGTGTTTGCGGTGTATGCACCAACAAATGAACCTGTACCCGCAGCACCATCTTTATACACATGAACATCGAGCACCTGTTCTGAAACACTTGGGTCGTACGCCCATCCATTAAGTGTATTACAACCAACGCCATCTAAAGCACTTTTAGGAGATGGATCCGGTATAACGGGAGGAGAGGCTACGTCGAACGTAAGCTCGATAGTACCATATACACCGCTTTTTGTTCGATGACCTTTCTTACCACTAATTACAAATTCATCCCCAAGCACATATGCAGCAACCATACATGCAGAGGTAACTACTGGCGTAACTGGTGGTGGTGATTTTACACATCTTTCCATACAAGAACTTGAAGGACCCGTTCCATTGTTGTAATTGTAACCACCACATCTAGTAGCGATACAGTCACTTACGCCACCAGTTCCACCAGTTGTACATGTGCTCTTTATCATGCCAGATTTAAGCACATTATCGCCAAAAGCAACATCAACAGTGTATGTTCCTGGTTGAAGTCCAGTTGTGTTTATGACTGGAAACTTTCCACCCCCAACAATATTATTCGAAGGACTTCGAATTATTTGGCCATCTGGATCCCTCACATCAAAAGCTGAGAACATATTCCCTTTTGCACCGTTTGAGCATCGTATATACGTGGTATCAAAATTAAGTACCATATTAACAACCTCGCCTGATCCATATAAATTCTTTTCAAGAGAGGCCGTTCCAGAGCGTTCTCCCCCTCCTATATCCAACCATGTTACGGTCGCCGCAGACACAACTGTTGCGGATGATAATGCAATTCCAATCAAGAGCGTGAGAATAACCGCCTTCTTTTTATTCCTTGCAAGAAAAGCAAGTAAAAGTGCCGCAATTGATATAAGACCGAGAGTGAGGTGCGTCGAAGTATCTGATTCAGATTCAGTGTCATCTGAATCATCTAGAACAGCGTTATTTTTTAACGAAACTGAATAATTTGCCACTGCGAGAGGTTTGTCACCATCAAGCATAACCACTCTAAGTGATGGATTCGGACATTTTTTTGTTATAGGTACAATTACATTTTCCCGTAACAATGTTTCCTCGACATCTTTTACTGTAGTCGCACCACAAACAACACCTCGTGAAGTTATCGTTGCGCTTAGTGTAGGTTTAAAGAGAACACTCCCCGATCCAGCACGAGATCCTTCAAACGAATCAGCAGATCCTGTCCAGGAAACCATTGCTTGTGCAGACTCACCTTGTGCGTACGATGTTTTGTCTAAAGAAATTTGTTGAATGGTCGCACTCGCACCACGCACTACATAGTGAGCAAAAATAGTATTCGATTCAAAACCGGCGCCATCTCGAAACGAGAGAGAGGCATCATATGCCTGAGCTTTTGTTTGGAGGACAATAGGAATCTGGACAACTTTCGTTTCACCCGATTTCATATCAATAGCATTTTTTTCGTATGCAGCACCACCCAATGATTCACCGTAACGATTCCTCAAGAAATGAGCCATGTATGGAATGACTTTTACCGACTGTGAAAAGCTGTTTTTAACCGAGCAATTAATAACAAGCTTCTCGTTTGGTGCAACATCAACACCCTCACTCAAAGTGTAGTGAATGCCTTTCTTTTCACCTAGGATGGTGAGGTAGCAAGATTGTGCGTTAATGGTAATACTTGGGCGGTCAGCAATATCAATATATGGTCCTACGGCAAAGGCAATAGGGAGGCCAGAAAGGAGTTTTGCATCAAAAACAACTTGATACTTTCCCGCTGTAATCACAGGAAGGTTGTATTCTATGGTAACGCTCTTTGTCTCTTGTGCAGCAAGAGATACATCACCGCTAACGATAAACGAATTGATCGTTGTTGTTCCCTGCATGAGGCGAGCACCGTACTTAATACCCGATATTGCGCCACCTTTATTCTCAAAATTAAATTTTGCTTTAAAAGTTGAATCTGTTTTTGAAATAAATTCAATATTACGAATCGAGACGTCTGCAACAATCTCTGCTGAGACAGGTTTCTGCCCGAAGGTAAACAAACCACACAGAGAAACAGTCATCAAGGCACTAAAAATAAAACACTTCTTCATTGTAAAAAATAAATATTATAAGATCAGGTTTCAGTATATCACTAAAACAAAAAACACCCCCCCTGATCTATCCCCCGAAAACCGTACAGGTAAAAAACCTGTACGGTTTTCTTTGTATAATTACCAAAACAATGAAAAAACGATTCACTCTCAATGAGGAACAGCAAGAGGAACTGTTGCACTATCCTCACATTCGGGCTGTAT